>JADGPI010000024.1 GCA_017882525.1 Thermoleophilia bacterium | reverse complement strand
GAGCTTTGCGGCGGTACACATGTGGGTTCCACCAGCGAGCTGGGCATCTTCAAGATCCTCTCTGAGGGGAGCGTGGGAGCGAACGTGCGGCGTATCGAGGCGGTCTCGGGCCGGGCCGCGGTGGCGTATTACCGTGAGCGCGATCAGCTTTTGGCAGAGGCAATAGCCTTTGTGGGCAGCACCCAAGATCAGCTTCTGCTGAGCATCCAGAAGCTGCAGGCTCTCGTGAGCAGCCTGGAGAGCGAAGTGAAGGGGTACGTGTCGGCCACGGCGGGCGACATAGTCGAGGCCTTGCTAGATGGGGCCGAGAGAAACAATGAGGTCGCGATATTGGCAGCGGCGGTGGAGGCACGCGACATGGAGCATCTGCTCTCTCTCGTCGATCGCGTGAGAGACAGGCTTGGACCGGCGGCGGTTGCACTCGGTGCCGAGTTAGACGGGAAGGCTGTTCTGGTAGTAGCCGTGAGCCCTGGACTTGAGCGGCTGAACGCGGGACAGATCGTGAAGACCGCGGCCAGGGAGTTCGGGGGCGGCGGGGGCGGCACGGCCACCCTGGGACGAGGCGGCGGGGGAGACCCGGCTAAGCTCGCGAGCGCTATCATGACTGCACGAGCGGCAATGACCGCGGGTGTGGAAGACTGATTGGGGACTTAGATGAGGATTCTGGGCGTCGATCTGGGTGCGCGCCGCACCGGTCTAGCGCTCTCCGATCCACTCGGGGTGACATGCTCGCCCCTGAGTGTGATCAATGAACGGGATGAGAGCCAAGTGCTCGCGACCGTCGTAGAAGTCGCCAAGGAGAACGGCGTGGACGAGATCGTAGTGGGGATGCCTCGACCGCTAAAGGGCGGGACCAATCTGCAACTTGAGATTTCGGAGCGTTTTGCGGAGAGTCTCAAGTCGTTGAGTGGGTTCAAGGTTTCCACGTGGGACGAGCGGTTTACCACAAAGCTTGCGGAACTGGGCCGGCCGGCCGGCCCCGCCAAAGACTCGATTGCGGCGTGCTACATGCTCCAAGGCTATCTGGACTCGCGGACGGCCGCTCGGCCCGTCATATGAGCAGGCCGCCTGACAAACGGAGGCCTTGGCCGGTGGAACCATTTCTGGAGCCGTGGCCGGACCCAGAGAGCGCGCCGGCTCCCGGTCCGCGGGGGCCAAGGGACCATCATCGCAGGAACCGGTTTATCACAGTGGCGGTCTTCGTGATCGCCGTCCTGGTAGTGATCGGGGTAGGCACCGGGGTCCTACTCTCGAGTAAGGGCAAGGCCACCACAGTTACTACCCAGCCCACCCCAGCCAGCGTCGAGATCGTGGTCTCGTCCGGGATGAACGCATCACGAGTCGCGGCCCTTCTCGAGCAGAACGGCGTGATCCAGTCGTCTACGGAGTTCTTACGCAGGGTGGAGGCGGACGGGACGGTGGACAAGCTACGTCCTGGAACATACAAGTTTTCTCGCAACGAGGCTCTCGACAGCGTCATAAACAAGTTGGAGAAGGGCCTTGGGGAGCCCAACCTGAAGGCCGTGATCCCTGAGGGATTGGCCGCAAGCCAGGTCGTTCCCATCCTCGGGAAGCTGGGGATGGCCGAAAGCGGGTCCTATGCGGAGCTCGCCGGCCAGCCGGCTAAGTTCTCGATCCCGAAGGTCGGTGGATCACAACCGTCCGTCACCACTCTTGAGGGGCTGCTCTTTCCCAGCACGTACTTCCTGCAGCCGGGCGACGGTCCCGGCCAGGTGATTAAGGCGCAATTGGCGGCGTTCGAATCAAAGGCCGCCTCACTGCAGTGGAGCAACGCGGTGGCGCTCAAGGTGACGCCTTACCAGGTGGTGATCATTGCCTCGATCATCGAAAAGGAGGCGAGGGTTCCGGAAGAGCGAGCCAAGGTGGCGGCCGTCGTCTACAACCGACTCGCCAAGGGGATGAGCCTTGGGATCGACGCTACCATAAGGTATGCGGTGGGCAAATGGACCGGGGCCCTCACTCAGAAGGATCTGGAAGTCGATTCGCCCTTCAACACCCGCACCCACAAGGGCCTGCCTCCCAGCCCGATCTGCAGCCCCGGGTTGGCAGCTCTGAATGCGGCACTTGCGCCTGCCAAGGCGGACTACCTCTACTACGTGCTCATCGACAAGAGCGGGCACCACTTCTTCACTGCCTCGTACGACGAGTTCCTGAAGGCCAAGAACCAGTCTCCCTCCACGTAGCCTGTTTCGTCGCCGATTTGTCTTAGGCCCGAGCGTGGTGAAGGCTCGGGGCTGCCAATCTCGTACTTAAGTCACATGTGGCTGCATGTTACTGGGGCTATCATTTTGTCCGCTAGATTGGCGGCGCCGCCTGATGTCGGTGCCTGAAGTAGGGGGAGGTGAGGTCCGGTTGAGGACAATCCCAGGCAAGATCACGGCGCACACTGGCCTGCTGGGAGTGATCGGCTACCCAGTGGAGCACTCGCTTTCGCCATTGATGCACAATGCCGCTCTGCAGGCGCAAGGATTGGACATGGTCTATCTCGCGTTCAGCGTACAGCCGTTTCACTTGGGGGCGGCGATAGCCGGCGCGCGTGCTCTGGGAGTGCGCGGACTCAATGTGACCGTGCCGCACAAGGAAGCCATCTTGGGGCTGCTCGATGGGCTGGATGACCTGGCGGCTCGGGTGGGGGCCGTGAACACCGTCGTCAACGAGGACGGCAGGCTCGTTGGTCACAATACGGATGTGGTCGGGTTCCTAGAGGCGCTTGAGACGAGCGTGCGGGGTGGTGCTTCGGGACGTCGCTTCTTGGTGGCGGGCGCAGGGGGAGCGGCGAGAGCCGTTGTCGCCGGATTATGTCGGGAGGGCGCTTCACAGGTCTGGTTGTACAACCGGACCGAGGAGCGTTCACAAGCCTTGTGCAGGGTGGCCAGAGGGTGGGGGCCCACGGAGTGCAGGGTCGCGAGCGCGCCGATGTTGCGGGAGATAGCGACCTGCGTGGACGTGATCGTGAACGCCACGTCCGTGGGGATGGGTGAGACAGTCAAGTCGACGCCCATTCCTGTCGATATTGTGGATAGCCGCCACGTGGTCTTCGACCTGGTGTATGGGCCTAGACCGACCGCGCTCATCGCGCATGCACGGGCTCAGGGGGCAGTGGCTATGGACGGAAAAGAGATGCTTTTGAGACAAGCGGCATCGTCGTATGAACTGTGGACAGGGCGCGAAGCGCCAGTGGAAGTGATGCGCATTGCCATCGAATCAGTGGGCAGCTAAAGCGAGCACGATGCAAATACCTGGAGAGGAGACTGCACAGCGCAAGCTGACTGCGAAGCGCACCGGTGAGGTTCTCATCGAGATGGGCGTGCTCACCCAAGAGCAGTTGGATGAGGCGATCTCCGAGCAGCGCATCTCTCACCTTCGCATCGGTGACATAGCGCTCGCCAAGGGCTGGCTGACCAAGGACGACTTGATGGAGGCCCTGGGGCGTCGTCTGGGGGTCAAGTATCTTGACCTCACCACCATCCGCATCGACGCGATTGCTGCCGATCTTATCTCGCAGAAAGACGCCAGACGGTACTCTGCGGTCCCCGTCGCATTCGTGGACGATCATACAGTTTTGGTGGCGATGGCTGATCCGGCCAACATTGTGGCTATCGACGACTTGCGGATCCTCACAGGCTACGATGTGGAGCCGGCTATCGCGGCTGGCGAAGACATCCTCGAGGCCATCTCTAAGATGAACCGCCTCGACGAACATATCACCGAGCACCCTGAGGAAAGGACGTCGGTCGGCACGGAAGACGTGAGTGCCGAGGATGTCCGAGACATCAGGGAGCAGGTGGACGCTGCCCCGGTAGTGAAGCTGGTGAACGGCGTCCTTGCACGTGCCGCGGACGAAGGGGCCTCCGACATCCATTTTGAGCCCCAGGCCAAACAGATGGTTGTGCGGTTCCGGCACGATGGCGTGCTACAGGAGACCATGACCATCCCTAAGCGTCTCCAGGCCGGAGTCGTCTCCCGGCTAAAGATCATGGCGGATCTGGACATCGCAGAGCGTCGGGTCCCCCAAGACGGCCGGATCGGCTTGACCGTCGGCGGGCGACCAATAGACATGAGGGTTGCCTCACTGCCGACTGTATATGGCGAGAAGATCGTGATCCGTCTTTTGGACCGATCCAATGTCATGCTTCGGCTCGAGGACCTTGGCTTCGGCGAATCTGCGCTCACCAGGTACAAGCGGTCGTTCCTCAAGCCGTACGGGGCCATCTTGGTCACTGGGCCAACCGGTTCGGGTAAGTCGACTACGCTATACGCCACTCTTAACATCCTCAACACCGTGGAGAAGAACATCATCACGGTGGAGGACCCGGTTGAATACAGGCTGGCCGGGATCAACCAGGTGCAGATCAACCCGAAAGCCGGGCTCACTTTCTCATCCGGCCTCCGTTCGATATTGCGGTGCGACCCCGACATCATCATGATCGGCGAGATCAGGGACAAGGAAACCGCGCAGATCGCGGTGGAGTCGGCGCTCACGGGCCACCTCGTCCTGTCGACCCTGCACACGAACGATGCGCCAGGCGCTTTGAGCCGGCTGACTGAGATGGGCGTCGAGCCTTTCCTCACCGCCAGCGCTGTCGACTGCGTCTTGGCTCAGCGGCTAGTGAGGAAGCTTTGCGACCACTGCAAGGAGCATTACCAGCCCACGGACGAGATGATGCGGAGACTGGAGTTCCCCGAGGAAGCGATCGACCATTGGCGCGAGATCCGACTGTTCCGAGCCGTAGGCTGCAGCCGCTGCAACAACACTGGCTATAGGGGCCGGATGGGCATCTATGAGGTGATGCCGGTCACGGAGGCGGTGGAAAGGCTAATCGTGGAGCGCAAGAGTGCCGATGAGATATGGCGCGTGGCGAAAGCCGAAGGCATGACGTCGTTGCGCGAGGATGGATTGGACCGGGTGCTGCAGGGGATGACCAGTATCGAAGAGATCTCGCGCGTCATCGTCTGAGCCCGGCTAGATAGTTTGCGAACAGGAGGGCTTGAGCGTGGACATCGGGGAGATCCTGCGAGAGGTCATCGCTAGGAACGCATCGGACTTGCACTTGGCTGTGGGGGTACCCCCGGTCGCGCGGATAGACGGTCACCTCCAGAAGCTCGACTACCCGATCCTGAACCCTGGGGAAGCTCGAGAACTCATCTACAGCATCCTGTCGCAAGATCAGCGCCAGAAGCTGGAGACCGACTGGGAAGTCGACTTGTCGTACTCTCTGTATGGACAAGCGCGCTTCCGGGTGAACGCTTACTTCAATCGTGGCAGCCTGGGGGCTGCGTTCAGGCTGGTACCGGTCAAGATCAGAGGCATCGAGGAGTTAGGACTTCCGCGGATATTGCACTCCATGGCCCAGAAGCCACGCGGCTTTGTCTTGGTCACGGGTCCCACCGGGTCCGGAAAATCAACGTCGCTTGCCGCGATGATCGATGAGATCAACGAGACGCGGTCGGAACACATCGTCACCATCGAGGATCCCATCGAGTTCCTTCATCAGCATAAGAAATGTGTCGTCAATCAGCGGGAAGTGGGGAGCGACACTAAGGGCTTCGGTCCGGCGCTGCGCTCGGCGTTGCGGCAAGACCCCGACATCATCCTCATCGGCGAACTACGCGACCTGGAGACCATCCAGATCGCTCTCACGGCGGCTGAGACCGGGCACTTGGTGTTTGCCACGCTCCACACGCAGGACTGCCCGCAGACCATAGACCGGATGATCGATGTGTTTCCGCCATACCAGCAAGAGCAGATCCGAGTGATGATCGCAGCCACACTCGAAGGGATCGTGACCCAGCAACTCCTTCCTTGCCTCGGTGGGAAAGGGAGGGTGGCCGCGTGCGAGGTGCTGGTGCCGAATCCTGCCGTGCGCAACCTCATCCGCGAGGGCAAGACCCACCAGTTGTACACGGTCATGCAGACGGGTGGCCAGCAGGGGATGCAAACCATGAACGCTTCGCTCGCCGACCTTGTGCGGGGTGGCAGGATCACCAAAGACCTTGCGCTACGGCGTTCGTCGACGCCGGAAGACCTCGAGCGGCTCCTCCTCAGAGGCGCCGCATGACAGTGAGTGGTGCCGTTCTCGAGGATGCCCGTCTTTCGGCGCGGTCGCGAAGCGGCCGTGAGAGCGGGGGAGGCCGGGAGGCATTTGGGAGTCGACTCCCATCACGGGGCCTGCTGGAAGGGCAGGAGCGTCACGGAGCACTTGAGTGCTAGCGTCTTTGGCCGATATATGGTGCATAGGTAGCACTAGAACGAAGGAGCACTAGCGAAGTGGGAACTTACGTCTACACAGCCAAGCGAGACCGAAGCGGCCAGTTCAACGGCGAGTTGGTGGCCGACTCGAAGTCCGCTGTCGTCTCGGAGCTCCGTCGCAAGGGCTTCACGGTTCTGCGTCTGGAAGAAAAGAAGGCTGCGTTTCAGTTCGCCAAGGTCTTCGAGAATGCTAGAGCCATCAAACCAAGGGACAAGGCTGTCTTCGCACGTCAGTTCGCCACGATGATCAGTTCTGGCCTGGCGGTCCTCCGGGCGTTGATGGTCTTGGAAGAGCAGACAGAGAACCCGCGCCTACGCAAGCTCGTGCAACTAGTGCGGGAAGACGTCGAGGCTGGGATGCCATTGTCAGACTCGATGGCCAAGCACCCGGCTGCTTTCGACCGCCTGTACGTGTCGATGGTGCGTGCCGGCGAGGCGGGCGGCGCTCTTGACCAAACTCTGAACCGGCTAGCCACCCAGCTCGAGAAGGACGACAGTCTAAGGCGCGCCATCCGGTCGGCCATGGCCTACCCGATTTTGATCGCAGGGTTCGCTCTGATGGTCCTCATAGGGATGTTGCTGTTCATCATCCCTATCTTTTCCAACATGTACAAAGACCTCGGAGGTCAGCTCCCCTCCCTGACCCGCCTGATGATGGGAGTCAGCAACGCCCTGAAAGGCTACTGGTTCATCATATTTCCGGTCATCATCCTCTTGGTCTGGGGCATGCAGAAGCTGAAGAAGACCGAGCAGGGGCGGCGCGGTTGGGACAGGCTCAAGCTGCGGCTGCCGCTCAAGCTCGGCGAGGTGATCCAGAAGATCGCCGTTGCGCGGTTCAGCCGTACTCTGGCCACGCTTGTGAGTTCGGGTGTCCCGATCCTTCAGGCCATCGAGATCACTGGGAAGACGTCTGGTAACTCGGTCATCGAGGATTCGATGGTCGATGTCAAGGAAAGCGTCCGTGGCGGAGAGTCGATTGCCCGACCACTATCGCGTGCGCCGGTGTTTCCCCCGATGGTTACTCACATGATTGCCATCGGTGAGGAGACCGGCTCTCTGGATTCCATGCTGAACAAGGTCGCGGATTTCTATGAAGACGAGGTCGACGCGTCCGTCAAGGCACTGACCTCCATAATCGAGCCTATCATGATGATGTTCGTGGGCGGCTTGGTCGGCCTTATCGTCATCTCGATGTACCTGCCTATGTTCAATATGATGAACCTCGTAAAATAGAGCTCGCGCCGATAAGGTGCGGGCGGCCGGAAGGCCGCTGCGCAATGAGGGCAAGAAAGCCGGTTCCCGCTGAGGGACCGGCTTTCTTCTTCAGGCGGCGCGAACCGAGGGACCTTGTGAAAGCGGCAGCTTCAAGCCATCGACGCAATGCATGATAATGTACATTATGTCAAGTAAGAACTCAACAGTGCGGGTCGCCTGGCAACCATCGCCCTCCTACAGCACCCGGCCCACCCTCTCCAGGGCTGCGTGACCACGATGAGACTGAGTGCCCTCCCCGCATCAACGGGCGTCAAGCCCGACGCGCGGTGGGTCGCGTCACGGGCTTTCACCGGGCTTGGTGGTCTTTGCCTAATGATCGTACGTGATGAGGCTGAAGACGTCGTAGCCTTCGAGCTTCGCGCGCCCGCCAAGATCGGTCAGTTCGGTTATGAATGCCAAGCCGACCACGATCCCGCCGGCGCCTTCGACAAGCTCGACTTTGGCTCTGGCTGTGCCTCCGGTGGCCAAGAGGTCGTCGTGGATGAGCACCCTCTGCCCCGGTCTTATCGCATCCGCGTGCATCTCGAGTGCGTCCTTGCCATATTCGAGGTCATACTCGCAACGATTCACTTTCCACGGAAGTTTTCCGGGTTTGCGTGCGGCGATAAAACCTACACCCATCGCGTAAGCGAGCGCCGCGCCTAAGATGAAGCCCCTGGCTTCGGCGCCCAGGATTAGGTCGACTTGTTTGTCCGCTCCAAACTCTGCAAGCCGGTCCACCGCGTAGTGAAGAGCCTGAGCGTCCTGGAGCATGGGCATGATGTCGTGGAAAAGAATGCCTTGCTTGGGAAAGTCCGGTATGTGACGCATATAGCTGTCGAGGTCCATCGCACTCCTACCGTCTCGCTCGCGTGCCTGTGGTTGGGACCCACCGCCGCCACGAACGGGTGTGCGCGGCGCCAGAAACCCGGTTCATTTTACGCCGATTCGACGGCAGCAGGGAGCGTGAGAGAGAGAAGGACCACTCCACCGAAGAAGGCCTTGAAAGGAAACGCAGCTCCACCGCGGAGCGTCGCCGCGTGATCGTCAGCTCAGCAGGCGGCGGAGCTCCTTGTAAAGGAGGAGATGCAGCAGCTGCGACAGAAGAGCGCCCAGATCCTCGAGCATCTTCTCGCCGTATTCTCGTTTGTCGGGGTGGGTCGAGCGGAGGTTGGGTGTGGCTACCTGCTCCAGCAGTGCCGCTTCGCGCTCCACCGAAGAGTAGAGCAGGCGGAGGTTGCGCGGCTCGACCCCGAAACGCGCCAAAAGCTCGCAAATACGGGCTACCTCAACGTCACTCTCCGTCAGCTGCACCCCAGTAGCCTGGAGTGGACGATCGATCAAGCGATACTCTGTAAGGGTGCGCAACAATTCCTCGCTCACACCCGCTGCTTCCCGAGCTTCGTCCCATGTGTAGCTGGGTTCTTCGCGCTTCAGCACGTGTGTGGAGGCAGCCAGAGGTGCTGACGGGTGCATGGGTTGTCCGAGCACCGAGGCCGTTCCGCGCTCCACCCTTTGGCGGATGACGTCGAGAGGAAGATACTCGTCTCGCTGAAGGGTAAGGATCATCCGAAGACGTCGGACATCAGAAGAACTGTACTTGCGGTAACGTCCCGGGGTCCGCTGCGGGGTGAGCAGCCCACGGTCCTCCAGGTAGCGCACCTTGGTGATACTGAGATCCAAGAACTCCGGCTTCAACTGGTCTACCACCTGCCCGATGGTAAGGAGCCGTTCAGAACGCGATATCACAGGGTCGGCGCTTGGCGCCACGGTGCGAGGTGAAGGCTCTCTGCGCGGGCTGTCACTCACTGGTCGTCACCTGGTTCGAGGAAAGCAAGTTTGAACTTGCCGATCTGCAACTCGTCGCCATCGGAGAGTCGATGCCGCTCGATCCGTCGCCGGTTCACGTAGGTGCCGTTGAGGCTGTTGAGATCCTCGACCATATGACCCGTCTCGTCCTTGATGATGCGGGCATGGTGCCTGGATACCGTCACATCATCCAAGAACAGGTCGCTGTGTGGACTTCGGCCGATCGTGACTACATCAGCGTCGAGGGCGGTGGTCTCCCCCTCCATGCCGCCGCCGGCTCTGATCATCAGCACGGTCGTTTCTCTGAGGCTCTGTCGGCGTGGAGATTCCGGCTCGAGCTCTTCGCGGTCGGCGGGGCCGTACGTGATGGTGGTTTCCGCAGGGTCCGAGGGCGTCAGACGGCTCCCACACCTACTGCAGAAGTTCGAGTCGTTCCGACTCTCGACGCCGCATTTGGGACAGGCCGGCAACTCAGTCCGCCTCCGGGGTCCCGGCTGCGTGATGGGCGACCGAACGGTAGTCGTCGAATTGTGCCCGGATCTCGACTTCTATCCCTTTGAGAACGGAAGGATGTTGAAGAAGACGAGCCCTGGTTGTCTCGGTGGTGTGGCTGACGATATACGAATCGGCCATGACATCGTCGAAAGCCCTGCCTTGACGTAGCTGTTTGACGATGAAGCGGATGATCCGCTCCTCGCGGACGTCAACCGACAGGTCGCGGAAACGATTTTGGATCCCGCGTACGACTGGCTCAACATCGTCTGGCATTGTAACGTCCCTCGGAGGTGTTCGATGGCAAGATCGGGGTGACTGCCGCTATTGTCCCTCTGGCGCTTCTCCCGCAGGCCCGTCGTGCTCACCCGCAACCCCACGCCCGCTCAAGATGGCGCTGAGCTGCCCGATGTCTCCGTCGCTGAACACGCTCGACCCCGCGCGATGTTTCTCCCGCAAGCGGCGGACCATCTCCGCACGGATGATGTCGAGCTCGCCGTGCAGCAGCCGCCGGCGTTTGGATACCTCACGTTCTTCGCCGGCCAGCTTGTCCGCCAGCGCCTTGAGCTCTTGGTCGCCGTACGACTGAATGTTGAGAAGGAGCTCGAAAGAAGTCTCGTCTGGTGCGCTCATATCCCCACTATAGCCGGTTGCAGGCTAACCTTCAATCTTAGGTGGAGGTCCGTCTGCCACTTTCGCAAGCGATTTCCCCCACATGCCTCGATTTCATCTTCAACCAAAGAGTGGTCACTCCTCCTCTTCGGCAAGAAACTCATCGTACTCTTCCGCCGTCATGAGGTCGTCGACTTCGCCGGGCTCACTCAGGCGGACCTTGATCAACCATCCGTCGCCAAAGGGGTTCTCATTGATGATCTCGGGTGCGTCCACGGCATCCTCGTTCACCTCGGTGACTGAGCCGCTCAAGGGCGCGAGCACGTCGGAAACCGCCTTCACTGATTCGATCTCGGCATAAGCCATTCCGGCGGTGACCTCCGTCCCCACTTCAGGAAGTTCGAGGAAGACGATGTCGCCGAGTGATTCCTGGGCGTAGTCCGTGACACCGAACACCGCGATGTCCCCTTCTACCCGTGCCCAGTCGTGCTCCTTGTGATACTTCAGATTCCTTGGATTCACAATCGCTCCTTTCTCGGCAGGCGGGCTGGCGGTCATCATAGCACAGCCCTTTTCAGGGACCCCCCGTTTGGGCGACGGCCGGAGGGGGCATGCCTTGTTATACTCAGGGCAGGTGGCGGCTCAACTCCAGGACAAGGGGGCAGAAGTGGCTCGTCGCAGAGGTCTCGTCATCAACGATGAGCAGATGCGGCTGGTCGACGAGGTACTCGCGAAACTGCGAGAGGTCTCTGGCGCTAAGTTTGTGGCTCTTGTCTCGACCAGCGGGCAACCCATCACCACCTCCCCCGTGGACGTCGCATCCGACACTCTCTCCCTGGCGGCTCTGGCCGCCAGTTCGTTCGCCGCAACCAGGCAGCTCGCTGAGGTCCTCAACGAGCGGGAGTTCACCCTCTTGTTCCACGAAGGCAAGGAATCCAATCTCCATGTCGTGCAAGTGACCGACCTGATTCTGCTATTGATCGCGTTTGGCAGGGAGACTCAGGTAGGCAGAGTGCGTCTGTACACGAGTAGGGCCTTAGAAGTACTCAAGCCGGTTTTCGAACCTGCCGAAGAAACCGCTGAGGAGACAGCGGTAATCGACGGGGATTACTCCAGGCAAGCGGGTGAGGCCATCGACGGCCTCTTCCCTGAGATGGACTGAATCGCGCAGGGAGCGACAATTGGCTCTGATCAACCTAGCGGCTCGCGAGATCAACTATAAGATCGTCTATTACGGCTGCGGTCTTTGCGGCAAGACCACCAACATCCAGTACATCCACAGGCGTGTCAATCCCGCGGTCCGAGGCAGGCTGGTGAGCATCGCGACCGAGGAAGAGCGCACGCTCTATTTCGACTTTCTCCCCCTGTCTCTGGGCACGGTCAAAGGCCTTCGCACTCGTTTCCACCTGTATACGGTTCCCGGGCAATCCTTTTACAACGCGTCGCGGAAGCTGGTTCTACAGGGGGTCGATGGGCTCGTCTTCGTGGCCGACAGCCAGGTGTCCCGTTTGGACGAGAACGTCGACAGCTACCTGAATCTCTGGGAGAACCTCATGACCCACCGAGAAGACCTGAGCAAGCTGGCAGTGGTCCTGCAACTCAACAAGCGCGACCTGGCGCCGGTCTTCTCGGTCGGCGATCTGACTGAGCTTTTGAACCACACCAGCGCGCCTGTGACCGAAGCTTGTGCACTCACCGGGGTCGGGGTCTTCGAGACGCTCAAGGCCATCTGCAAACAGGTGGTGGCCCGCAGCTCTCAGTCGTAACCGTCGCCCGGCCGTCATTTTGGGCCTACCCTCACGATGAAATCTTTGGGTGCGTACACGCTGGTGAAGTCGTCTCTAAAGAGCACCTTCCCGATCGCGTTCGTGACAACGCGGAAGACCTGCACCGTCCTCCCGTCGATTCCCGGCTCCGTGGGCAGCCTGGTCCCCGGCGCGAGTGACGGATCGCGCAGATACCGCGGGTAATCCGCAGAGCTGTCTGGCTTGGTGACGCGCGTGAACGGCGACGTGGAGTATGCGACTTGGCGGTCCCAGCTGGGTGCCGCCAGCGAAATGGTAAGCGAGCGATCGGTCGCGCTGGCGCTGATCAAGATGAACTGTTTTGAATCGTTGCGAAAGCGAAAGTCTTGCGCCCCGAAGGTGACGGTGGCATCGCGCCCAACCGGGTAGTGCTCGACGAAAAGCGAGTGCGGGTG
>JADGPI010000175.1 GCA_017882525.1 Thermoleophilia bacterium | reverse complement strand
CATTCGGATGGATGAGCAGGTGGCCGCGGTGGATCGTTCGCGATGCATCCGGTGCTATTGCTGCCACGAAGTTTGCCCTGTCGCCGCGATAGACCTGGAATTCTCTGGAATGGGTAGGGTAGTTCATAGGGTGGGGCTCGTGTGAAGCGAGGAATTGAATGAAGCAAACGCATGGCACGATCAAGTTGGTCGCGCTGGACCTGGATGGTGTGGTCTATCGAGGCGGCATGGTGCTTCCCGGGGCCCGGGAAGCACTCGAGGATGTGCTCGCCCGGGGGCTGGATCTTCGTTACGTGACCAACAACTCCACGGCTCATCGGGAGGATGTTGCGGCTAGGCTGACCTCCATGGGCCTGCCCGCGGACCGCGACCGGGTGCTCACCTCTGGGGTGGTGACCGCGCACTGGTTGCGCGAGAGGCTGCCAAGTGGAAGCCGGGTCCTGGTAGTTGGTGAGCAGGGGCTCATGCGAGAACTGGCGGAGGCGGGCTTGGCGCCGGTCCACGCGGGCGATTCGAACCAAGCGGCAGACGAGAATCAAGCGGTTGCTCGGAGCCGGGCGGGAGATACGGACCCGTGGATCATGAAGGACGCCGGCCGCTTCGCCGCGGTCGTGGTGGGGATGGATCGCGGCTTCACCTACGCGGCGCTCGATTCTGCCCAAGCGGCCGTGAGGGCTGGTGCGCTCTTCGTTGCCACGAACCCGGATGCCACATATCCTCTGCCGGAGCGGCTGGCCCCGGGAGCGGGATCGCTGGTGGTGGCGGTGGCGACTGCTGCGGGCACGGAGCCCGTCATCATGGGAAAGCCGGGGCTGGCGCTGGCCGATGCGTTGGTCCAACTGGCCGGCGTGTCTTCAGATGCCACTCTCTTTGTCGGCGATAGGCTGGACACCGACGTGGAGATGGCGAAAGGGGCCGGCATGGTCGCAGTGCTGGTTCTCACCGGAGCCACGACCCGTGACGAGCTGCGGCGCTACGAGGAAGAGGGGACGACGCCCCGTCCGGACCATGTTCTGGACGGTCTCGGCCAACTTCCTGCATTGCTCGATCGGCTCGGCGCGTAGGCCGCATCTCCGGGCCGGCATCGCTGGCAAGGGGACCGCGGGGAAGGGCACCTCGGGCCGGCACCGCTGGGCAGGGCGCCTCCGGGCCCCACCGCTGAGGGACAGCATATTTCAGTCAACGTCAGCCGCGTGACACCTGCCCCTTGACAGGGCCGCACTTGCAATCTATTATTCCGACCGATGTAGTGTAGTTAAGCGTCGGCGGCGCGCTGGGGGACAGGTTCGGATGGTGCTTTCCCAAAAATCTCAATACGCTGTTCGAGCGGTTTTCGAACTGGCGAAGCGCGACGGCTCGGGTCCCGTGAAGTCGGCCAAGATAGCGGCGGCTGAAGTCATCCCCGTGCGTTTCCTCGAGAACATCCTTAACCAGCTTCGGCAGGCCGGGATCGTCGAGTCAGTGAGGGGCAAGGAAGGCGGCTATCTGCTTCACCGGAGGCCCGAGGAGGTGACGGTGGGCGAGGTCATCCGGCTGGTGCAAGGACTCATGCTCCCGGTGGAATGCGGTGACCCGAAGGCCGGCCAAGATTGTCCGCTCAGCGCCGGATGCGTGCTGCTCCCGATGTGGGAGCGGGCACATCGGGCGATGATGGGGGTCTACGACGGTACGACCTTCAAGGATCTTGTTGACGAAGAGCGTGTGGCTCACGATTTCGAGGTGCTGAACTATGCCATCTAGCAATGGGTCGGGAATCCAGCTCGCGCGGGCCATCAGCCCCAAGAGGTACTCGAGGTTGACGTTTGCGGGTATGAATAGGCGGGGGTCTTCTCGCAGCCGAATGTGGTCGTCAGTTCGGCATGGATGAGACTGACCTGGGCATAAGCTGGCAATAACAAAGAAAGGCGACCAAACATGGAACCATACGGCATAGACACCCTGGCCTTGCACGCGGGCCACACCCCCGACCGGGAGACGCTGTCTCGGGCGGTTCCCATATATCAGACGGCAAGCTACCTTTTTCGGGATGCGGAGCACGCGGCGAACCTTTTTGCGCTGAAAGAGTTCGGGAATATCTATACGCGACTCATGAATCCCACCACGGACGTTCTCGAGAAGCGGTTGGCGGCGATCCACGGAGGGGCGGGAGCACTCGCGACGGCTTCCGGACAGGCGGCCATCTTCTATGCGATCGCGGCGATCACCTCGGTGGGCCAGAACTTCGTGACCGGAGACAAGCTGTACGGGGGCACCTACACCCAGTTCAGCTACCCGCTCAAGCGGTTCGGCATCGAGGCCCGGTTCGTCGATTCCAGTGATCCCGCCAACTTCGAGCGGGCTATCGACGAGAACACCCGGCTTCTCTACACGGAATCCATCGGCAATCCCAAAGGCAATGTGGACGACTTCTCCGCCATCGCGGAGATAGCCCACCGGCACAACATCCCGTTCATCATCGACAACACCGTGACGCCGCCACCTTTGTTCAACCCCTTCGATTTCGGGGCGGACATCGCGGTGTACTCGCTGACCAAGATGATCGGTGGACACGGCACGTCCATCGGCGGGGCCATTGTCGACAAGGGCGATTTTGACTGGAAGTCGGCCGGCAAGTTCCCGGAGATCACGGAGCCGGACGCCGCATATCATGGTGTCAACTTCTGGGATGCGTTCGGGGCGCACGAGGGCGCCGTAGCCCCGGGCCTGGCTTACGTGCTAAAGATCCGCACCGGGCTCCTGCGAGACCTGGGCGCCGCCATCTCTCCCTTCAACTCCTGGCTGTTCATCCAGGGTTTGGAAACGCTGCCGCTTCGCGCGCGTGCCCACAGTGCGAATGCCCTGGCGATTGCCAAGCACTTGAAGAGCCATCCGGCGGTGAGCTGGGTGGACTACGCCGGGCTCTCCGACCACCCGGACTATGCTCGCGCCCAACGCTATCTGCCGTTGGGGCCCGGAGCGGTTCTGGGCTTCGGTATCAAGGGCGGGTACGGAGCTGGCACCAAGTTCATCAACGCGGTGAAGCTCGCTTCGCACCTCGCGAACATCCTGGACGCCAAGACCCTGGTGATCCACCCGGCGAGCACCACGCACCAGCAACTCACCACCGAGGAGCAGCTCAAGGCGGGCGTGACGCCCGACCTGGTGCGCGTCTCGGTGGGGCTTGAGGACATAAAGGACATAATCGCCGATCTGGATCAGGCGCTCGAAGCGTCCCAGAGAGGCTAGTCGACTACAGGAGGAGAAGACGATGTCTACCGTATTCGACGACAACTCGCTGTCAATCGGGCGGACGCCCCTTGTCAGGCTCAACCGGGTCGGGGGCAAGAACAAGGCCCGGATTCTTGCCAAGATCGAGGGACGCAACCCGTCGTATTCAGTGAAGTGTCGCATCGGGGCGGCGATGATCTGGACGGCGGAGGAGCAAGGGCTGATCCAGCCGGGTACCGAGATCATTGAGCCGACAAGCGGCAACACCGGCATCGCGCTGGCTTTCGTTTGCGCGGCCCGGGGCTACAAGCTGACCCTCACCATGCCCGAGACCATGAGCTTGGAGCGCCGTCGCGTGTTGGCGGTGTTCGGCGCGAACTTGGTCCTCACTCCCGGCTCAGAGGGGATGAGGGGCGCGGTCGGCCGCGCCGAGCAGATCGTAGCGAGCGACCCGGGCCACTATTTCATGCCGCAGCAGTTCAAGAACCCAGCCAATCCCGCCATCCACGAACGCACCACCGGGCCGGAGATCTGGGAGGCCACAGGCGGCGAGGTAGACGCGTTGGTGGCCGGCGTGGGCACGGGGGGCACCATCACAGGCATCTCGCATTACTTCGAACGCGTCCGCGGCAAGCAGCTCCACTCGGTGGCCGTGGAGCCGGCGGGTAGCCCGCTTATCACCCAGAAGTTGAGTGGGCTCGAGCTCAAGCCGGGCTCGCACAAGATCCAGGGCATAGGCGCGAACTTCATCCCCGATATCCTCGACCTGTCCATAGTGGACGGAGTAGAACGGGTAGAGAACGAGGAAGCCATGGAGATGGGGCGCCGGTTGGCCCGAGAAGAAGGCATCCTCTGTGGGATCTCCTCCGGCGCAGCGGCAGCGGCAGCCGCGCGGGTGGCCCAGTTGCCCGAGATGGAAGGCAAGACAATCGTCGTCATTCTTCCCGACGCCGGCGAAAGGTATCTCTCCACCGAGCTGTTCGACGACAAGTCACTGTCCTTGGGAGCTTGAGCCCCGCGCTGAAGGAGTGACCGTAGATGGAAGAGCCGGATAGGTATTCGCGGCAGACTATCTTCCCGGGGATAGGGTTTCTGGGGCAGGAGAAGCTCGCCGGGGGTTTCGTGGTGCTCGTGGGCTGCGGGGCCCTCGGTACGGTCATCGCCAGCGCGCTGGTGCGGGCCGGAGTGGGCCGGATCCGCATCATCGACCGCGATTTCATCGAGTACCACAACCTTCAACGCCAACTCTTGTTCACCGAACGCGACATCGAGGACGGCATACCCAAGGCTGTCGCCGCCGAGCGGCACCTCCGGGAGGCGAATTCCGCGGTGCTGGTGGAAGGCGTGGTGGCCGACTTCAGTCGCACCAATGCCGAGCAACTGTCCGAGGGTGCCGATGTCATGGTCGACGGCCTCGACAATTTCGAGACCCGCCTCCTGATGAATGATGTGGCGCTAAAGCTGAAGATCCCCTGGGTCTACGGAGGGGCCATCGGGTCATCGGGCATGACCGCCACCTTCCTCCCGGACGAGCCGCCATGCTTCCGTTGTATGGTCAGTGCTCCGCCGGCGGGCGGTACCATGACTTGTGACACAGCCGGAGTGGTGAACGCGGTGCCCTGGATCATCGGATCCTTGGAAGCGGCCGAGGTTCTCAAGCTGCTGATCGGCACCGCTCCAGTCAGCCGCGACCTGATGGTGCTGGATGTCTGGCAGCGTTCGTGCGAATCGCTGCCGTTGGCTGGTTTTGTCAGTGCCGATTGTCCTGCCTGCGGGGGCACCTATGACTTTCTTCAGGGCAAGCCGCGGACGCGCGTCACCAGCTTGTGCGGACAGAATGCGGTTCAGATCTGGAACGCCGCCGCGGTGGGTATGCCTCTTTCTCAGATCAAGGAGCGGCTGAGCGCGCTGGGACCGGTGGAGGGCAACGATCACATGGTGCGCTTCCCGATTGGCGAGCAGGAACTCGTGGTCTTCTACGATGGCCGCACCATCGTGCGTGGCACTCGGGACGAGAAGGTGGCCAAAGCGCTGTACGCAAAGTACGTAGGGATGTAGAGCGGTTCACTCCGCGGGATGGCGACGGGTGGCGGAGCCGAGGGGGTGCTAGGCGTCCTGAGCCCGCCGCCGTTCAAGGCAGGGGTCTCAGATAACTCTCCAGTCCGTCCTGCAGCGAGGTCGCCCGAAATCCGGGGAACCGTTCCGCCAGCAGTTGCCGATCGGCCTCGGTGGCGGCCCCGCCCTGGCTCACGAAGTCCACGGCGTCGGGGCTCAGCGGGCGTCCGGGCATGTGCTGCAAGAGCGCACCCTGGAACTTACCGAGGGCCTTCGGGATGTGCAGGACCGGCCGCCTGCGTCCCATCGCCTTGAGCGCCAGTCCAAGAAACTCGTTGAGAGTGACCACATCCGGTCCGCCAAGGACAAAAGTGGTATCAGCGGCTCTGGCGGGATTCTCGACGACGAGGACGAACAGCCGTCCGATGTCCTCGACAAAGACCGGGGTAAGTTTGTCCTGCCCCGCACCAAAGACCGGCACGAACGGGAGCCGGTCGGAGTAGCCGATGATGCGGTTGAGGGCTGCGTCTTGGGCTCCGTACGCCCAACAGCCTCTCACAATGGTCCAGTCAAGCCCGCTGCCCCTGATTGCTTCCTCTGCCCGCCACTTGGCTCGGTCCCAGGGCTCCCTCCCGTCGGCCGAAACGCTGACCCCACTCACGTAAAGGAAGTGAGGCGCCCCCTCTGGATAACGCGACATGGCGGGCCCCGCGGTGGGCGTCTCATAGACCTCGGCAACGGCGGCGAGCAGGTTCATGGTGCCCTTGCAGTCGACGTCCATGTAGGTGAGCCCTCGCTTCGGATCCTCTACTGGCGCTCCCGTGAATTGGGCGGCCTGGATGACCGCCTCGACCTCTTTCACGGCCTCCACCAGGGTCGCTGCTTCGGTCACATCGGCTTCGCTGAACTCGAGCCGGCCGTCAGCCAGGGCGGCACGCCCCTGTTCAGCCGCCGCCAAGACCACTCGCGCCTGGGCTGCCGAGCGGCTCATGGCGCGCACCGTGTGCCCTGCCGCGAGCAGATGCCTGGTGATCGTGCTGCCCACAAACCCGGTGGCGCCCGAAACCAGGATTCTCACTCATACCTCCTTCCGCCGTCTTGTCAGCCCGACAGTGCTGCCCACAGGTCGCCCAGCTTGGCCACCCGGGTGGGTGCCGTCTTGATGGTGAACTCTCTCCCGTCGGACAGCTTTTCGAGCTCCGTCCAGGTCAGCGGCATGGACACCGTAGCCGTCGGCGTGGGTCGCACGACATACGGCGGCACGATGGTGGCGCCTGCCGCCATGCGCAGAGCGTCTAGGTAGACACGGCTGTCGCGCTTGTTCTTGCGGATCTCAGTGGTCAGCAGACGGGGGTGCTTCTTCACCGCTTGCAGGAAGATATCCGCCAATTCAGCACGTGCGTCACTGTAGTCGAGATGACCGGCCAGCCTGAAAGCTAGGTGCAGACCGCGTTTGCCGGAGGTCTTCACCACTGGGTCGAAACCAGCGGCCTGCAGTTGCTCGCGCAGGATGACCGCCACCTCCGCGGCGAGCCGGAATGGGGTCTGCTGGGCCTCGCCGGCGTCGGTCGGTCGCGCGGCCTCCGCTTGTGCTCCGCCGCCGACCGCTTCTGGCGCGTCATCGGGCGGGTCGACATCCAGGACCATGATGTCGGGGTGGTCCCACTCGCCCACTCGCGAGAGCCAGGTGTGGAAGGTAAGCGTTCCCTGGTTCACGAGGTAGAGGAGGTCGGCGGCATCTTCGACGAGGGGGTAGTGGACGATCTTCTGATGGTCCTTTCGCTCCACGGGAAAGGTCTTGATCCACTCGGGAAAATACGCTGAGGCGTCCTTTTGGAAGAATGAGCCGTCTTCCACCCCTTCCGGCCACCGTTCGAGAGTGAGCGGCCGGTCCTTGATATGGGGGAGAAGGTAGGGGGCGATCTCCAGGTAATACGTGAGGACCTCGGCCTTGGTGTAGCCCTTCTCAGGAAAAAACATCCGGTCAAGATGACTGAACACCACCTCCTTGTCACCCAGGCGGAACGGCCTAATCTCGGGGAGGGCCGCGGGCGTCCTCGCGCTACGGGGGCTGGGCGCTGAATTTCGTGTGGCCGGCATGTCAGGAGACCTCAGGCATCACTTTTGGCAGCTGCGATCTGGTCAAGGCTGCGACCTGTGGCTACGGAGTCCGGTGCGTCGCTTTCGATATCCGAGCCCGGCAGCGCGGCAGCGTCGGCGTGTTTGAGCAGCAGCCAGTTCTGGGGGCCTCGGCCCTTCATCCGCACGAGCGCCCAGCTTCCCGTGAGCTTCTTACCGTGAAGGATGAACTTGAGCTCGCCCTTGTCAATAGCCGCCGCCGCGTCGACCGCAGGAGCGGCAGTCTCCGTATGGAGGCGGGCGCCCCGGTTGGCACCTGCAGCCTGCCAAGCCGCGTCAGGCTCCCACCAGCCGGCGTCCCAAAGCAGCACTGTCCCGGCGCCGTACTCGCCCGTGGGGATCGTTCCCTCGAAAGACGCGTATTCCAACGGGTGATCCTCGACCATGACCGCGAGCCGCTTGGCGTGCGGGTCGAGCGAAGGACCCTTAGGGACCGCCCAGGATTTGAGAGCACCACCCAATTCCAGTCTGAAGTCGTAGTGGAGTCTGGACGCCGCGT
>JADGPI010000174.1 GCA_017882525.1 Thermoleophilia bacterium | reverse complement strand
TCCAGACTCCGCAGGTGGTGGAGCGTCATGCGCCGGTTGATGCGGCGCAGCACTGTGCTCTGCTTGTAATGGCTGAAATCGACGGAGGTCGCGGAGCGGACAAGGGCCAGCACGTCGGCGAGGGCGGGATCCTCCGGCAGGAAGAGCGGCGCAGTCTCTCCTTCCCTCTTGGGCTCCGACCCCGGGTGCCGGGAAATGACCGCCAGTTGTCTTGCCAAGAGTGGGATGGGGAGCACGAGGTCTACCGCGCCGGTGGCGATTGCGCTCTCCGGCATGCCAGAGTATTTCGCGGTGGCCGGCTCCTGAGCCATCGTCATGCCCCCTTCAGCCTTCACTGCTCGCACACCTACGCTCCCGTCGGCGGCCGTGCCGGAAAGGATGACGGCGACGGCTTTGCTTTTGCAGTCGCGGGCAAGAGAGGTGAGGAACAAGTCGATGGGAAGGTGAGGGCCGGAGGGAGGCCGCTCGGCCAGCCTGAGCACGCCGCCCTCCGTGGTCATGTCCATGTTCGCTGGTATCACGTAGACAGAATCGGGAGCGAGGGTCATGCCCTCACTCGCCTCGATCACCGGCATCGAAGTGGCCCGGGCCAGCAGTTCCGTAAGGACGCTCTTGTGGCTGGGATCGAGGTGCTGCACGAGGACGAATGCCAAGCCAGTGTTGGCTGGGAGATCGTGAAGGAGTCGGGTGAAGGCTTCTAGGCCGCCCGCTGAAGCGCCGATACCGACGACGGGGAAAATGGCCCGCTTTGGCCTTTCCCCAGAAGCGGGTGCCCGAGCGGAGCGTCGAGCCGGGGGCTTGGGATCCATGGCTCCTTCCTTATCAGTAATCATTGACCATTGTAAGGGATAAGTGGCATTCTGAGCTAGCTGCCGCCTGCAAGTTCGTGCGCGGGCATGCCACTCGATACTTGGCCCCCTCTGCTTGTCCACATGGACTTTGGGAATCAGGCGCGCTTGCTCTCGTTGATCAGACCGCTGGTCCACGAGCGTGACCTTGCGGTGCTGATGTCGTCGCATTTTCCCTAACAATGCTTTCCCTGCGCGTCAAGAGTCGGACTCATCAAAGGCGGCAGGCTTGTCGCTCTGGGCGAGCCGGGCGTCGTTCTCACCGAAGAAAGTCTGGAGGAGATCTCCGGCATTCGCGTGCGGATCTTCAAGGGAGATCCGCACGCGAATCCTTCTCTAAAGGTCTGCGCCGCGCGCAACGTCTGACGTAGAAGGACGCGGCTCGGAACAACCTGTCTCAGCCTCTTGTCATGGCCGCCCCGGAATCGTTATACTGCTGAGCGGACTACGGCCGCAGACTGTGGTCAGGGGCCTCGAGAGAAGCCTCCCATGAGGCGCGTTCGACAAGGATCTCGCCAGCGCGGGCTGTCAGGTCCAAGTGATAGGCGAGGTCGGTTCCAGCGTGACGCTTGATTCGGCCAAGATCGCCCAGTCCGTCTGGTGCTTCCGCGTTGAATAGGACGAGCGGGGTTGGAAGCCGAACAGCAGGATGGCTCGCGGCCAGGAGGGTGCGATGCGCACGCTAGAGGAGGATCTTGAAGCCGCGCGGGTCTTCCACGGGCACTTGTGCCATGGGATGGTCATGGGGGTCCGCCTGGCCCGGTATGCGTGTCGCGAGCTGGGCATAGACGATCCGCGTTCCTACCGGGATCTGGTGGTGTATGTGGAGATGGACCGCTGTGCGACCGATGCCGTGAGCGTGGTGACCGGGGTGACCTTGGGCCGGCGGCGGCTCAAATGGATCGACTATGGCAAGATGGCGGCCACGTTCGTGGATCTCGCCACCGATCGGGCCATCCGGCTGGCACCGAAACCCGATGTGCCTCACGCAGGGCCCGAATCGGACCCGCTCACTTTGTGGAGTGACTGGACAGATGAGCAGCTATTCAGTGTCACGCCAGTGAAGCTCGTCGTCCCCCAAGAAGACCGGCCCGGTGCGCCGTCCGGCAACGTGCACTGCGCCAGGTGCGGCGAGAAGATCCAGGACCGCCGGGAAGTCCTGCGCGGCGGCGACGTGTTCTGCCGGGCGTGCGCCAACGGGGCCTACTACGAAACGTACGGTAGTTGACCGTGGCCAAAGCGAGCAGAAGTGCGGGTTTTCGGTTCGGGCGGATTGGCGCCGGGTTGCACCTGTTCAGAGTCGAGCGTTATACTGCATTCGGTATAACGCAACGCTGAGCAAGGAGTCTTTCATGCAGAACACGTTTATTCGAAGAAGTTCCGTCGCGGCCATCGCGGTCGCCTTGCTGGTGATCCTCGTTCTGGCAGTGGCTGCATGTGGCTCCTCGACAAGCGGCTCCACCGCCACCACGGGGGCAGTCACCACGGCCGCGCCATCAACCACCGCTCCCCCCACCACGGTAGGTGCCACCACCACGGCTCCTCCCACCACAAACGCCGCTGTGCAGCCTCTGCTGGTCTCCGCGGCTTCGAGCTTGAAGAAAGCCTTCACGGAGATCGGCACGGCTTTCGACCAAGAGAACAACGCGAAGACCACGTTCAACTTCGATGCCTCCGGCACCTTGCAGAAACAGATCGAGGGCGGCGCACCGGTGGACGTGTTCGCCTCGGCCGCTCCCACGCAGGTCAACAACTTGCTAAAAGAGAACCTGGTCGATTCGGCTTCGGTCAAGACCTTCGCGAGCAACGAGATCGTCCTCGTGGTTCCGGCCAACTCAACCTTGGGGATTACCAGTTTCCAAGACCTCACCAAGGCGGACGTCAAGAAGGTGACCACCGGGGACCCGGCGGTCGCGCCCCACGGCAAAGCCGCTATCGAGATCCTAACCAAACTTAGCTTGCTCACCTCCGTGAAGCCCAAGCTGATCTACGCCGCCAACGCCTCGCAGACCCTCGACTACGTGTCCCGCGGAGAAGTGGACGCCGGCATCATGTTCGTTACCGACGCCAAGGCCGGGGGCGACAAGGTGAAGATCGTGGCCACCTCCGACCCGGGCTGGCATAGCGAGATCGCCTACGTCTTGGCGACGGTGAGCGCCAGCAAGAGCAAGACCGTGGGCCAGGCCTTCATAGACTTTGTTGCCGGCTCGACCGGTCAGTCGATCTTGCAGAAATACGGATTCCTGGCCCCGCCGGCCAAATAGGAGCAAGTACAGTCATGTCACTAGCAAGGGAAGGGGTGCCGTCAGCATGAGTGTGCTCTTTCCCCTGCGTCTGTCTCTGCAGGTGGCGGTTTGCGCCACCCTGGTCACCCTCCTCCTGGGCACGCCGCTGGCCTATGTTCTGGCCCGGAAGAAGTTCAGGGGCAAAGAGATACTCGACCTTTTTCTCACTCTGCCCATGGTGCTCCCTCCCGTGGTCACGGGCTACTTCCTTCTTGTTCTTCTTGGCCGGAACGGTTACCTGGGGAAGGCGTTCTTTTCGCTTACCGGCCACCATTTCGGCATACTCTTCACCTGGTACGCGGCCGTGATCGCCTCCTTTGTCGTCTCCTTTCCGTTCATGATCAAGACCGCTCGCGCATCGATGGAGGCCGTCGATCAGGACCTCATAAACGCCTCCTATACGTTGGGCCGGTCCGAGACCGAGACGGCTCTGCGCGTGGTCATCCCTCTCTCCGGAAGGGGGATCATAGCCGGAGCGACTCTGGCGTTTGCCCGCGCGATAGGTGAGTTTGGTGCCACGATCATGGTGGCAGCGAATATTCCCGGCAAGACCAACACCATGCCTCTCACGATCTACAACGAAACGCTCTACGGGTCTCGGGGGGCGGCTCTCTGGATGGTGCTGCTACTTGTGCTTGTCTCCGGAGTCGTCATGTACACCTCTAACCGCCTGGGGCGGAGGGCGATAGCGCTATGAAGACGGAACCTCGGCTGGACGTGCGGCTGTTCAAAAAGGTCGAAGGGTTCACGCTCGACGCCTCGTGGCAGATGGGGAACGAGTTGGCGGTCCTTTTTGGCTACTCAGGGTCTGGCAAGTCGATGACCCTCCGTATGGTCGCCGGGCTGGTGAAGCCGGACGCCGGGCGGGTGGTGCTCGATGGTGAGGTTCTTTTCGACAGCCCGGATCGGCGCTGGGTCCCTCCGCAAGGGCGGTCGTTCGGATACGTGGGTCAGGATCTGGCACTGTTCCCGCACCTGGATGTGGCTCGAAACATCGCGTACGGTCTCAAAGGGGTGAGCAAAGACCGACAGCGCGAGCGGGTGGAGGAGTTGGTCTCCTTGTTCCATCTGGAGGGGCTGGAAGGGCGGCGCCCCCGGGAGATCTCGGGTGGACAGCGACAGCGCGTGGCCCTGGCCAGGGCCCTGGCTCGGCGTCCCAAAGCCCTGCTCCTCGACGAGCCGTTTTCCGCACTCGATGTGCCCCTCAAGAACGAGTTATGGGACTTGATGAGAGAAATCCGGGAGCAGTTCCGTATTCCCGTTCTGCTGGTGACCCACGATCCGTTCGACGCTCGCACGATGGCGGACCGGATCATCGTCTATAAGTCCGGGCGGGTCCTCCGTAGCGGCTCCCCGGCGGAGGTCTTGCGCCACCCGGATTCTCCCGAGATCGACACCCTTCTCACCGGGTGGAGGGAGTCGGCGATGGGGGTTGCCTGATACCTTGCGAGTCTGCCCTAGGCGCGCGCCAACCCCGGAGAACAAGCGACAGTCCCTCGGCCGACGAAGCGAGGTCAATCACGCCGACTTACAAATCGTCTCAGCCCTCATTGCATACTCCCAAGACCTACATCGTCACCGGCAGCCGTGGCGTTGGGAAGAGCACTCTCTGCAGGCGCATCGCTGAGGTAGCGCGTGACGCCGGCCTCCGTGTGGCCGGCATCCTCACGGAAAGAGAGTCTGCGCTGCCGCGTAGCGAGCAGCCGGGTGGCGGGCCCGGGGGTGACCGTTATCTCGTGGACTTGTCCACCGGGGAACGGACGCGGTTCAGCCGAGCCAATCCTGACGGCGAGGCAGTCGCCGACGCGCTCACTCCTGGTTTCCGGTTCGACCCCGGAGTCTTCGAGCGCGGCGCTCGAGCCCTGGCCGATGCGACCCCATGCGACTTGTTGGTGATCGACGAGCTTGGTCCCCTCGAGCTGCTTGGCGACCGTGGCTGGGTCGATGCCTTGGAAGTCCTTCGGAGAGGCGAATTCGGCAGCGCGTTGGTCGTCTGTCGGCCAGGTTTGCTGCAGGCGCTCGAGCAGAAGCTCGAGGGGGCGCGCGGCGGTCGGCCCATCGTAATGACCGTGACTGAGGAGAACCGGGTGGATTTTGTCGGCGTGCTGAGCCGCGACGTGTGTTGAACCCTCAGTTGTAGAGTGCGTCCGGCGCCAGCTGCCGACGCAGCCTTTCTAGAGCCCGGAACTGCAAAGCCTTGACCGCGCCTTCGGTCTTGTGCATCAAGGACGCCACTTCCTGGATGGACAGGTTGAAGAAGAAGCGGCATCCAACGACCTGCCGTTGCTCTTCTGTAAGGTGCTTGAGCGCAGCTTGAAGGTACCGCCTTCGTTCATCCCCCAAGACAGACGCCTCGGGGTCCTCACGGGGATCGACGGCGGCGAGCATCTCGGCCTCCGCGTCGTCCTGCACGGGCAGGCGGCGTTTGCGGTAGTGGTCGATGATGGAGTTCCTGGCAATGGTATAGAGCCAAGTGGAGAAATGAGCGGGAGACGGCTGATAGCGCCCGATGGCCGAATAGGCTTTCTCAAAGATAGCGTTCGTAAGGTCTTCCGCTTCCTGGTACCCGGTCACGCGGGAGGCTACGAACTGCAGGATCTGAGGGAAGTAGTGCCGATAGAGGCCGCCGAAGGCGAGCACGTCCAGTTGCGAAGCCTGCATCGCGAGCTCACGGACCACCTCTGCGCTCGGTGGGGAATTTCGCTTGGGTGTAGAGAGCATTGTCATGCATCAGATATCGGCCGACCCGCGCGTGGACTTAAGGGGAGTGGTCGGAACGCCGGGGACGCAACACCGCGGCGCGGGTCCTGCGCGCCGCGCGGAGCCACACCAGGACTAGAAAGCGGTGGTGTCCGGCGACTGTCCGGTCGTGGTGGTGTGGCCCGTGGTTGTCGTGGACCCGCCGGGCAACGTAGTGGTGGTCGTGGCCGAGCTTACCGCCACGGTCTTCGGAACCATGGGATAGGTACTGATGAAGGTGTCCTTGTAAAGGACAGAACCGTCCGCGTTGGTGACCGTCCGCACGACCTTACACTGCATGCCCTGCTGGCCGCCGGTCTTGACAACTGAGGTGCCGGGGCCGAGCGTCGGGTCGATGGTGGTGATGGTCGATTTGCCGACCACATTGTAAAAACCGCTGGTGGTGTATTTCACCGTGCGATGGGGGTTGGTGCCGTAAAGCGTGAAGGTGGTCTTGATGCCGTTCGAGGTACCCTTGACCAGGATGTAATGGTCGGTGTCGTTGACCCAGCGCAGGTTGGGACCACCGGCGGAGACCGTTGCGTCGCGGCCTTGCGGGTAGTGGCTGATGAAGATGGAGTGGTTGCGCCGCTCGGTCACCTTGAGGCCCGCAAAGAACACGGCGTTGTAGAGTGTGGTTGACACCTGGCAAATGCCACCCCCGAAGACGTCTTCCAGCTTGCCCGGGCCGACGATGCCGGGAGCGGTAAGGTAACCACGCGCGGCTGTGCGCGGGCCGATCTGCTTGTCGAAGTTGTACTCCTCGCCGGGAGCAAGGATGACGTTGCTCGCGTACTCGGTAGTAATAATCACGTTGTGCTGCCGGTTGGGGGTGCCGACGTATTCAGGGGTGCTGTAGCTGCTGATCTTCTCCACGATGCCCATCGCCTGCGCCTTTTCGGTGGAGAAGTCGGCAGGGCTGGTGGTCACCTGGACGTCGGCCGTCCGGCCGGTAGTCTGCTGCGCTGCGGTGGTGAGGGCCGCGGCGGTCTTCTCCGCGTCCAAGGCCGTGCCGTCAACGGACGGCACCACGGATACCGTGTCGCCGTTCACTTTGAAACTCGCGTCCTTGGGCTTGGTGGCCACGTCGGCAGCCATGCCGGCGAAGAAGTCGGTCATCTTCTTGGCGGAAATGAACGGGACCAAGGTCGATACACCGTTTTCATTGGCATCGGTGACGTCCATGAAGTTGACGATCTGATCGGGGGTCAGCGTCCAGCTCTTGGACTCACCCTGCAGCACGAGGTCGGCGCTGATCATCGTCTTGGCCGCGTCCACGGCCTTCTGGGTGTCCTGGGCCTGAACCGTGGGGTTGTCCACTTTCATGGGGATGGGCAACTCGGTGGCGTGCAACGTGAAAAGCAAGGCCTTGAGTTGCTCGCGAAGCTTGTCCTGGTCGACCACGCTGCCCGGCTTGTCTTCCACCACAGTGATCTTGCCGCTGTCGATGGTGAGGCCCGCGTTCACAGCCGGGGTGTCCAGCACCTTGGCCACGCTTGCGAGAAGGGCGTCCATCTTTTGGGTGTCGACCGTGCCTTTGATCGGCTCGTCCACGTGATGGAAGTAGAGACCGAGGCGGTGACCGATGTTGGTGATGAAGTTTCCTGACCGCGAGGCGTTCATGGCGCTGGCCACCGTGCCCGTCACGTCGATACGCGCGCCGGCGTCGTCCGGCATCACGGTCCAGTTCTTCTTGGTGCTCGTCAGCAGGATCTGGTTGGTTTGAGCGTCTTCGACCAGCTTGGTGAGCTTGGCGACGGCTTCATCCCGAGTCAGGCCCCCCATGTTGTGGCCAGAGATGCTGACGCCGGAGTGGATCTTGTTGTTGCTGACCCCCGCCTCTATCAAGACGACCAGCACGCATAGCGCTAGAATAGCTCCAAGCGCGATTAGTATCCGGGTGACCCAGCTTGTCCGCCGGATCTTCTGCGCAAAGCTCAACTTCGTCAAAAAGGTACTACACTCCTAAATCGAGGATGCCACAGAATAGCAGATGCCCCCAGCCCCAAAAAGGTTTCTAGGGAACAGGATTTAGATTCTCGGGGCTCCGACCAACTCCTGTCTCCTGATTCTGCCCCTCAACGATCCCCTCTCGCCTATGACCACACTGGACGACATACCACGCATCGATGAAGCCATTAGTCTGGGCCTGCAACGAGGGCTCGTCGAGCCTGGACAGGCTCAACGCGTCCGGCTGGTCGCGCGCCTCGGTACGACGATCGATGTGGTTGAGGGATGGACAAAACCGGTGTCCGGGATGGCCTTGGCCCGAGACCTGGGGATCTCTCGAGCCGCCGTACACAAGCACGTGACGAAGCTTCGTAACCTCGGCTTCCTCGTCCAGGCGGTCACGGGGAATGGATATCGCTTGGAGGCTCCGTTCGCAGACCTGCTGGTAGGGGAAGCGGTCCTCCCCATGTTGCTGGGTGCACCGGAAAGAGTCGATGGCATCGCGGCGGCCGACGCGGCCGACTTTGGTTTTTGGCCGGGCGCGTGCGGGTGTTTGCGCGAGGGCAAGTTCTTGGCGGGCGTGCCGTACTTCTTTGAGGACCGCGCGGAGTCGACCAACCTTCATTTGAAAGCAGGGGCGCCGCGCGGGCTCTCGGACGGCGCGCTTGCGGTAACGGACCGTCAAGTGGGCGGTCGGGGACGCCTGGGTCGGCGCTGGGTGAGCGAGCCAGGCAAGGACCTCACGTTCTCAGTGCTCCTGCGCCCGCGCTTGCTACCGGCACAGGCACAATTGCTCTCGCTCGCGGCCGCCGTTGCGGTGGCCGAGACTTTGGAGGCATTGCCGGGTGTGCAAAGCAAGCAGCCGGGCGCGGCGCTCGTGGCGGCGCCGGAAGCCCGATGGGGTGCGTCTGCGGCGAAGGCCGGAGGGGGTGCGGCATGGCCCACGGCGTCCGGGGCCGGGCCCAAGGTGATGGTGAAATGGCCCAACGACGTTCTGCTGGGCGGGGGAAAAGTCTGTGGCATCCTTTTGGAAGGTTCCATGGATTCCGACCGTCTTCAGTGGGCGATCGCCGGAATGGGCCTGAACGTGAACGGATCTCCACGGCGGGCACTCGAGGCTTGCGGGGAGGATTGCTCGGGTCGCCCGGCGCCGGTCTCGCTCCACGAATACCTAGGCAAGGACGTTCCGCGCGGCTGGTTGCTCGCGCGCCTGCTGGAGCGCCTGACGGTGCGATGGAACGAGCTGGAGACCGGCCATCCCACGCCGGGCTGCGCAGACCTCATGTCTGCACTTCGGGAGCGGGATGCTTTGGTGGGGTCGTCCGTGATCGTACGCTCGGGGTTGCGGGGCGGCGACGTGGTAGCCTCTGGCGTTGCGGCCGGTATCGGCCCGGAAGGGCAACTTCTTGTGCGAGAGCAGTCGGGCGAGCAGAAGGCCGTCTTCGCTGGGGAGGTCACCCTGGCTTCGGTGTCGTAAACCTTGTTGTGCAATGAGATTGACAGCGCCGGGGAAGCCCGCTTAGACTACACGCACCTGACCCCAGCACGGGAGACGAACCGATGAGCAAACCTGCCGTCTCGTTCCAGCCATCGAAAGCGGCGCCCCAGGCGGCGACGCTCGGCGGCGACGCGGCAGGCCTTGGCAGGCAGGCCGCATGGGACCGGCTGCTGAAGTTGGTGCTCAGGCTGACTGTCAGCGCCGTCTGCGTGGGCCTGTTGGCGGCCAGCTCGCGGGTGTCGGTGCCCTTCTTCCCGGTGCCGCTCACGCTGCAGACTCTCGCCGTCCTTCTGGTCGGCGCGGCTCTTGGGCCGGTCTGGGGGGCCTCGACCGTATTCTCCTATCTGGTGGTCGGACTAATGGGCGCGCCGGTGTTCCACAGTGGCCTGGGAGGTCCGGGCATCCTGTTCGGCCCCACCGGTGGCTACTTGGTGGCATTTATCCCGGCTGCGTACCTGATGGGTCTGGCAGTGGCCCGGGTACGTCGAGCCGGCTTGCTGGCGACGTGGCGCGGGTTGCTCGTCTTATGCGCGGGTGCCTTGGCCGCGAGCGTCGCGGTCTATGCCATCGGCGTGCCGTGGCTCAGTCTCTTCCCGGGGATGGGTATCCGCCATGCGGTCGCAGTGGGTATGACCCCATTCTTGCTCGGCGACGTGCTGAAGGCCGCGGTGGCGATCGGGGCGGTTCGCTCGGGTGCGTCCCTCTTGCGGCGGACGGGCGGAGGAAGCATTGGCGGGAGTCTGTTCTGATCCGTAAGGAGCGGGCAAGACTTTGACTGTCCTTCAGGCTTTGATCCTGGGGATCGTCCAGGGATTCACGGAGTTTCTTCCCGTGTCCAGTTCCGGTCACCTCGTCCTCGTCCCCGAGTTCTTCAACGTCCCGGCCCCCGCTCTGGGATTCGACATCCTCTTGCACTTAGCCACGCTGGTGGCCGTCTTCGGGTATTTCATCCGGGACATCGCGAAGATGGCCGTCGCGCTGGTCGCTCCCGGCCGTATGGAACGGGGAAAGGCTCGATTCTGGCGGCGGGTTCTCTTGTGGCTGGTCATCGGATCGATCCCGGCGGGGATCGCCGGAGTGGTTTTTGCCAAGTTCTTCGAGGGGCTCTTCACCAGCACGATGTCCGTGGGCATCTTTCTCATGCTCACCGGCTGCCTGCTTTGGGGCGCGGACGTCGCGCTGCGGCGCATGGAGCGAGGCCGACCGGCGCACGACATCGTGAGAAGAACCTGGTCGGAGGCTGGAGCGGGCGAGGACGCGCGCTCGGAGGCAGGAGAGCACGGGACCGCCGGACTGCCGGCCAAGGGCCTCGGAGGGATGCGGGCTGCGGATGCCTTGGTGATCGGATGTTTCCAAGCCCTGGCCATAGCTCCGGGGCTTAGCCGTTCCGGTGCCACGATTTCTGCCGGAGTGTATCTGGGGTTCGACCGGCAGACGGCCGCTCGATTCTCCTTCCTGCTCAGCATCCCGGCCATCCTGGGCGCGGCTCTGGTGAAGATCAAGGACATCAGTGGTGCTTTCACCGGCGCCACGGGGGGCGCCTATGCGGTGGGAGCGGTGGCGGCGCTCATCTCCGGCCTCATCGCCGTCTATTTCATGATGCGTTATCTGAGGCGGCACCGGTTGCGTCTTTTCGCCGTCTACACATTGGTGCTAGGGGCATTCGTAGTGATTCTTTCGGCTGTCTGATGGAGGCTATATGAGGAGTGGGAATTCCACCCGGGCGCGGGTGCAGGTCGGACTGTTCGCCGTTCTGGCGCTGACGTTCTTCCTGGTGTGGGCCGGAGTGGCATCGGCAACCTCGGCGCCCGTCTTCTACCACGGCGCGACCGCCAAGAAGCAGATCGCACTCACCTTCGATGACAACACGTCGGTGGCACACGGTCTGGCGACTCTACACGTTCTCGAGAAGTACGGCGTCCACGCGACCTTGTTCGTGATCGGAAACGCCGTGACCAGCTACCCCAGTCTCAGCCGAGAGATCGCCGTGGGTGTGGGAGAGGGCCTGTTCGAGGTGGGCGACCACACGAGGTCCCACCAAGAGTTGACCAAAGTGTCCACTGCGGCCATCCGGGCCCAGATCGGCGCGGGTACCGAGGCGTTCCGGAAGTTCACCGGGGTGCGCACGGTACCGCTCTTCAGGCCGCCCTACGGCTCTACCAACGCCACAGTGCAGGCCGTCGCCGGCGAGAAAGGCTTCACCCACGTCGTGCTCTGGGACGTGGATCCACGGGATTGGGCCGGGGGTTCGGGAAAGAGCATCGAGGACCACGTGGTGAGCCACGCCCACAACGGAGCCGTGGTGGTGATGCACCTCTCTGCTCCGCACACAGCGGAAGCTCTGCCTGGGATCATCGCTCGCTTGCGGGCGAAGGGCTACGAACTGGTGACCATCTCGGAGATGCTCAAAGGAGATCGGCAGTTCATCGACGTGAGTGGGAGCACCGAGACCGGCAAAGCCATCGCGCGCATGGCCAAGGCCGGCATCATGGCGGGTTATGACGGCAGCTACTTCGGGCCCGACGACACCATCACCCGGGCACAAGTGGCCAAGGTGGCCGTGCTGACGGGCGGTCTGCACACCGCTGAGATGAGCGACGTGACCAAGCCGACCTTCGCAGACGTGCATCCTCACAAAGACAGTCAAGGGCGGTGGCTGGTCTACCCCTTCGACTACGTGGAGGAGGCTGCTGCTGCGCACCTGATCGAGGGGGCGGCGCTCCCGGACGGCAATCTCCTGTTCACTCCGAACGGCCCGATCCTCCGGTTGCAGTTGGCGCAGATCCTTGCCCGCATGGCGACGCAACTCAAAGGTTATCCGGGCGTGCCGCCCGAGGCCGCGCCCCCCAGCGCAACGACGTCCGGCGACGCATCACCCGGTCTGGGGTCTCCCGGCACGACACCCGCGTTCAGCGACGTTCCCGAATACGCGAAGGCAGACGTGGCCTTGGTGGCGCGACTTGGTCTTATGGCCGGGTACAGCGACGGGAAGTTCGGCTCAGCCACCGGAGCGACTCGCGGGTTGGTAGCCCTCACGATGAGCCGGTTCCTGGATCTCCCCGCCTATCAGCCCCCGGGCGCATAGCTGCCGCGGCGTAAAGGGCAGCAGAAGTGGGACACGAGGCCAGCGCGCGGGCCCTCGGCGCGTCTCGGTCGCGGCCGAGGGCCCGCCCGGCAACTAGTCTTCTAGGCCTCGCCGCTCGGAGGCCGCGCTTGGTCTGACGACGCCGTTTCGTCTCGGGGGAGCACCAGCGTGTCCGCCGGACCCGGCGCCTCGGTGGGTCCGGCTCGGCCCGGCGCCCCGGACGCCCCGGCCCGTTCGCCGCCGATGGGTTCAGGCACCCGCTGCGCGGCCGGCAGACTCACAGTCACTTCCAGGCCGCCGGCAGGCGGCGCAGCGACTTTGACCGTGCCGCCGTGGGCCGCGGCGACCGCCTTGACGATCGATAATCCCAACCCGACACCGCCGGTTTTGCGGCTCCGTGAGCGGTCGGGGCGATAGAAGCGCTCGAAGAGACGCTCCGCTTCGTTCGGGGGCACCACCGGGCCGCTGTTGGCCACCGTGAGGACCGCTTCGGTCCCGCGGACTCCTGTCTTCACAGCGAACCATCCGCCGGTCTGGTTGTGACGGATGGCATTCTCCACCAGATTGCCGACCAACCGTTCCAGCAGCGACGGGTCGCCGTTCACGGGAGCACTGTTTAGGTCGAGCTCGAGACTCAAGCCGAGCGAGTCCGCCTCCAACGAGTGCATCTCCACCTGTTCGCGCGCCAGGTCGGAGAGGTCGGTCTCGTTGAGAGACAGCGCGCTATCCGTCCGGGCGAGGAGCAGCAAGCCGTCGATAAGGCGCTCGCTCCGTCCGACGGCGTCGCGCACGGCGTCACCCATTGCATGCAGCTCGTCCTGGTCGATCGCAGGATCGGCCAAGGCCACGTCGACCTCCGTACGGATGATCGTGAGCGGCGTGCGCAGCTCGTGAGAGGCATTGGCCACAAACTCTTTCTGCGCCTGGAACGCGGTGTCCAGACGGCCCAGCATCTCGTCGAACGTGTCGGCCAGGTCCTTGAGCTCGTCCCGCGGGCCTTTGAGGGCGATGCGCTCGTGCAGCGTGGACTCCGACAATCGCCGTGCAGTGCTCGTGATCTGTTTCAAAGGCCGCAGCATGCGCCCGGATACCAACCACCCCAATCCCAGCGAAAGCACCGCCATGGCTGCCAGGGCTATGCCGGACATCAGCATCAGCTGGCGTAAGGCCTCGTCATGGAGCTCCTTCTGCACCTCAGCGATAAGACGACCGACAGGCACGCCGTTGACGAAGATCCGTGACTCCGGGTTGATATCGAATGGCGCGCTTCGAGGGTCGAGCAGCTGGGGCGGGATGTGGAGTCTCTCGGCCACGATGGCTCGCGCTTTGTCGGTCGCCGGAGCCAGACTGTCCCTCACCAGGAAGAAGTTGAGGGTGAGCATCAGGATCCCGACGACGATGAACAAACCTCCGTACCAGAGGGTCAGTCGGAGGCGGATGGTGGGCCTCATGATCCCTCGGGCCCGGAGAGGTCATCGTCGGCGGCGGCGGCTCCGCCTTCGATGCGATAGCCGACTCCCTGGACAGTATCGATGATGGGAGGCTCTCCAAGCTTGCGTCGTAAGGTCATGATGGTGACCCGCACGACGTTGGTGAACGGATCGGTGTTCTCGTCCCAGACTTTCTCAAGGAGCTCTTCCGCGCTCACCACCCGGCCTTCGGCAGCCAGCAACACCTCCAGGAGGCCGAACTCCTTCTTCGTGAGCCCCAGATCGCGACCGTCCCTCTCGGCCTCGCGCCGGGACGGATCGAGGGTGACGCCTCCCGCGGAGAGCATCGGCGGTATCGGAGCGACGGCGCGCCGTCCAAGAGCGCGGATGCGGGCGATCAACTCTTCCAGAGCGAAGGGCTTGGGCAGGTAGTCGTCGGCGCCGAGGTCGAGACCGGTGACCCGGTCCTGGATGGACCCGGCGGCGGTGAGCATGAGGATGCGCGCCACGCAGTGGCGCTCGATGAGCTTGCGGCAGACGTCGTCGCCGTGGACGATCGGGAGGTTCCGGTCTAGGACGATCACGTCGTAGCTGTTGGTGGCGGTCTTGGTCAGCGCCGCCTTGCCGTCGAGGGCAATGTCCACGGCCATGCCGACCCGCCGCAGCCCCCGCGCTATGGTGGAAGCGAGCCGCTCCTCATCTTCAACCAAGAGGACCCGCACGGTCCCTCCCCCGATTCTTGCGGACGACCTTCTGACGTCGTCGAGATGATACACGTCTCGGAGAGTCTAGAGTGCCGGCCATAAGGCGGCCGTAAAGGCGAAAAGTCCTGCAGAGAGCGTGTCGGCGCCGGCGTGGGCGTGCGGTGTGAGGCTACTTGCCGGTCCTTACGCGCGTCTTATAACCACTGAGCTATGCTGCGTGGTGTTGAGACGCTCCCGGCGCTGTTGCGAAATGGCTACGGCTTCCGGCGTTTGGGTATCTTCACCGTACTTGGAACGAGAGACAGCGATTCTCTGGGGAGGCATTCGAGAATGACACCGAGTGAGATCGGCCCAGCAGGCCGCGGGACTAAGAGGCGCGTCCGGACAGCGGTGATCGCATCGATGGCCGCCGTGCTCGTGATATGCGTGCTGGCCTTCGCGCTGGCAGGTTGCACCGTAGTCACTTCGGGAGGAACCACTTCGACCAGCCCGGCGACTACGGCGACCACGGCCGTCAACGGCACAACCGGTACTACTGGGGCCACCGGGACAACAAGCAGTTCGTCGACCACAACACTGACCCCGGCCGAGAATGCGGCCCTTGCCAGCCCTGCCGAGACAGTGGCGGCCAAGCTGGGCCCCAGCGTGGTCAATATCAAGGTATCGGCGAACGTCCAACAAGGCGGCGTCTTCGGCAACCAGCCATACTCGGCCGAAGCCTCGGGCGTCATCTACACCTCCGACGGCATGATAATCACCAACAACCACGTGGTGACGGTGGAGGGCACCGATCAGCTGGTGGACAGCGTGCAGGTGACTCTCGCCACCGGTGAGGTGCTGGCCGCCAAGGTCATCGGACACGATTCGCTGACAGACTTGGCCGTGATAAAGGTCACCTCCGCGAAGCCTCTCCCGGCCGCCACGTTCCTCACCAGCCAGGCGATCGTCGGTGATTACGCCGTCGCCATCGGGAGTCCACTGGGGTTCGCGAACTCGGTCACTCTGGGGATCGTCTCCGGCCTCAACAGATCGCTCGACCAGTTGACAGGAAGCTCTGTCGGAGCGTATGTCGATCTGATTCAGACCGACGCCGCGATCAGCCCAGGTAACTCGGGGGGTGCCCTGAGCGATGCCGCCGGCAGAGTGATCGGCATCAACGTGGCTTACGCACCACCAAGTTCCACCGGAGCCGAGAACATAGGCTTTGCGATTCCCGCGCTGCTGGTTACAAACATTGCCGACCAGATCATCAAATCGGGCAAAGCCAGCCACGTCTACATAGGGGTCTCCACCCAGACCGTCACTACCGACCTGCAGAAGCAGTTCAGTCTCAGCCGTTCGACCGGGGCGCTGATCGCTCAAGTGAGCACGAACTCGCCGGCGAGCAAAGCGGGTCTGAAGCAGGGCGACATCATCATCAAGGTGGGTGACAAAGACGTCACCAACAGCTCTGACGTCCTGGTGGCGCTACGGACCAACAAACCGGGAGACACTATCCAGGTAGTCGTGGATCGCAACGGCTCGACTTTGACGATCCCAGTGGTCGTCCAGGAGCGCCCGGCGGGCACGTAACAGATCGGGCGTCGCCCGAGGAGGCGACGTTGCGAGCGACACCCCTCCGTCCTTGTGGGCGGTAGAGATATGGGGAGCGGGGCTTCAGCGGACGCTGAAGCCCCGCTCCCCTTTTGGGGCCTCGTCGTGGATCTCGACTTTGGTCACCAGCGCACGGTCGGGGCCGTGTTGGGTCCAGGTGACCAGTTCGCCGACGGCGGCCGGCGGTCCCTCGTAGACCGCTTCCACCCTGCCGTCCGGAAGGTTGCGCACCCAGCCGCTCACGCCTAACTGAGAGGCTTGCTCGGAAGCGGTGCCGCGAAACCACACACCCTGCACGCGCCCCTCCACGAAAAGGTGAATGCGGACGGGCGGCGGCTCCGAGGAGCGGGGTGGCTCAGACCCGGTGCCAGGAGCGATCATTCTTAACCTATCCCTTGAGGATCCGCAGGCCTTTGTGCTTGCGCCTGCCCCTCTGGCGGATGCGGTAGGTGAGCAGGAAGGAGAACAGCGCGACGAGCGCGCCGATGAGGGGCAGGAGGACGAAGAACAGCGTGCCGACCAGAGTGGCGATGTCTTCATAGATGCTGAGGAGAAGGACGGCGCCTACGCCCGACTTGGCAGCATCGGGGCGCATGGCAG
>JADGPI010000173.1 GCA_017882525.1 Thermoleophilia bacterium | reverse complement strand
TGGCGCCCCAGTGCCAACCTTCCCAGCTGTCGGGGTTGTGCTCGGCGTAGGTCATGCCCACGAGCTCCATGAACCGGTAGTAGGAGCTGAAGCGGTATCCAACGTTGCCCCACATGTGGTGCGAACCAGTGGTGGTAAGGATCCCGGCCGGCCCCAGCTCGCGCTTCACCCGGATCATCTCGTCGGCCACCAGGTCCAGCGCCTCGTCCCATCCGATGGGCTCGTAGCCTGAGACGCCGCGGTTCTGGCAGTTGCGCTCGCCCTGAGGGTCGAAATCCACGCGCTTGAGGGGGGTGAGGATGCGCATGGGCGAGTAGATGACTGACTTGTGGGCCACCGTCCAGGGAGACAGGGTCGTTCGTCTGGGAGGCGAGAAGGTGCGCCCGCGCGCCTCGATGCTCCACGACGGCCCGTCCGTCGCGTCGAGGTCGATCGGGGTGATGCGGAGGATCTTGTCGTCTTTCACGTCGACGTAGACCGGGCCACCTGTCGTGCAGTTGGTAAGTCTTTCGACCTGAGTCATGCTGATCCGACCTCCCTCGCCTGCCGTGACGGCTTGGCGCTAGTGTCCGCTCTGCATATCGCGATGCCCAACCGCGGTGCGCGTACCGAGATACGCCTCCTTGACCTTGTTGTTCTCCTGAATCTCCTGCGGAGAACCCTCGGCGATCACTCGGCCGGCGTCCAAGACGTACAGGCGTTCGCATAGATTGAGGACGAACGGCAGGTCGTGGTCGATCAAGAGGATCGCGCACTTTTCGACGTCTCGGATCTTTCGGATCGACTCGATCAGGCGTACGGATTCCACCTCGTTGGTGCCTGCAGCCGGCTCGTCAAGGAGCAACAGGTCGGGGCCGAGGGCCACCGCGCGGGCCATTTCGACTTGACGTTGAACGCCGTAGGGGAGCGTGCCGGCTTTGCGCCGGGAGACTTCCTGGAGGCCGAATTGGGCCACGATCTCTTCGGCCGGGCGATACACAGAGGACCGGTACTGTTGCGCTACCCGAGCGGCCGTCTCCACGTTCTCGTGGACTGTCAGCTCGCGGAATAAGTGAGTGTTCTGGAACGTGCGGCCCACTCCCAGGCGGGCGATCTCGTGGGAGCGCAGACGTGTGACGGCCCGACCGTTCAGGAGGATCTCCCCCGATGTGGAGGTGTAGAGCCCCGATACCATGTTGAGGAGCGTGGTCTTGCCTGCACCGTTAGGACCGATCAGACCCACGATCTCTCCGGGATAGACCTCGAGCGAGGCCTTGTCGACCGCCTTCAGTCCGGCAAAGAGCATGGATACTTCGTTCACCGAAAGGACGGGAGTCGCACCGGCCAGTCTGCCCGGCGGCGCCGGACGCGGGGCAGAGATGCCCGCTGGGGCCTGGGGAACCGCCGGCGTCATCGGCGCCGCGATCGCGGCCGCCGCTGGTGCGACGGCCTTGCGGCGCCGATGCTTCAGCCAATCCCATGCCTCGTCCATCTCCCTATCGCGCAGGATCCCGCCGGACCACCAGACCATCACGATCAAGATGATCACACCGTAGGCCATGGAAGAAAGCCCGACGACCATGGGCAGCTTGAGGGCACCGATCTTCGGTCCGTCGCCGATATACCGAAGTACTTCCGAGATCACTGTCACTACCACGGTCCCCAGCACTGCTCCGGTGACGCTGAACATCCCTCCCAGCACCAGCATCGCCACCTGCACGAACATGAGGTTCTCGAAGAACTCGCTGGGACTGATAGCGCCGAGCAGGTGAGCCAGCAGCGCGCCTCCAAGGGCAGCGAACACCGCCGACAACACCCAGGCCACGTAGCGGGACCGGTTGACGCCCACGCCCATGCTCGCCGCCGCGACCTCGTCTTCCCGGGCTGCGCGCACGCGCAGCCCCACGCGCGAAGACATGAACAGACGGGCGACGATCACAGTCACGAACAGGCCCGCCAGCGCCCAAGGAAGGGTGGTCTTCACTTGTATGCCGTAGAACGCCTCCGAACCCCCGGTGAGGCTCTTCCAGTTGATCAGCACCGAGTTGACCACCACCAGGATGGCGAGAGTCACGATGCTTGCCGCGATGCCGTGGAGACGGCTCATGAAGAGACCGATCAAAGCGGCGATGGCGGTAGTGATCACTACCGCCAAGAGGATTGCGACGGGCACGGGCAGCTGCATGGTCGCCAGGCCCAAAGGAGCGTGACCGATGGTGGTCTCCTTGATGGAGGCCGGGGTGGAAAGGATCGCAGTGATGTAGGCGGCGGTGCCCGCCAGTCCCACATGGCCGAACGAAAGTATCCCCGTGTTGCCCACAAAGATCTGAGTGCCGACGACCATGACGCCGTTGATGATCATCACGAGGGCGATGTGCCGGGCTGCCGTGCTGCCGGTGGCGTAGAGCGAGGCTCCGATGGCGAAGAGCGCAAAGGCGACCACTGCGCCCAGGAAAGGCTTTCGCCGGGAGGCCAAGAGGCCTTTCATACTCGCACCGCCGACTTGGGTGCCATCAGGCCATCAGGTCGAAGGACAAGGATAGCGGCGACGATGAGGAACAGGAGCCCGTTGGTGAAACCGCTGGCACTACTGGGAAGAAATGCCCGGAACCCCGTCTCCAGGATCCCTACGATGAAGCCACCGAGTACAGCTCCCCAAAGGTTGCCGAGCCCACCGATGACGTTGGCGATGAACCCGTTCAAAACGAGAGCGAAGCCCATGTGCGGGGTCACCGACCCCCGGATAGCGATGATCAGAACGGCTGCTATGCCGGCAAGAAAGCCGGAGAGCGCGAAAGAGGTGGCGATCACCTTGTTCGCCTTCACGCCCATGAGCCGCACCGCGTCAAAGTCTTCCGCCGCGGCGCGCATGGCCGTACCGATGACGGTGCGCCTCAGTAGCATCAGTGTGCCAAGAAGGGCGACTATGGTGACCAGGATGATGAGGATGTACTGGAGGCGGATCTGCAGTCCGAGGACCGTGAACGTGGTGTTCATCCACCCCGGCTGGGGAATGGCTCGGGCCCGGGCAGACACGAACGCCTCAAAAGCATAGGACACCAGGATGCTGATCCCGAGCGAAGCGACCATCATGCTGACTGGGTTGGCGTGGCGCATGGGCCGGAAAGCCAGCCGCTCCATAGCGAGTGCGGCCACGGTCGTGGCGGCCACACCGCCTACCACCCAGACGATCCACGGGGTACCGGCGTATCGCAGGCCCAACATGACGTAGCCACAGATCGTGAGGAGCTCGCCGTGGGCGAAGTTCGCCAGATGCAAGATGCTGAAGACCATGGCTATCCCCAGCGCCATGAGTGCGTAGGTGGACCCCAGGGTCAGCCCGTTCAGAAGTTGCTGTACGACGGTACTCACTAAAGAAGTCCTCCTCTTACTGCAACGAGACCCACGTCAGTCCTTTACCCCGAGATATGCCTGCAAGAGCTCTCTCTCATCTTGCGTCGAGTCGCCCTTTGCTTCCATTTGGACCCGGCCATTCCGCAGGACGTAGGCGTGGTCGGCAAACTCGAGCACTTGTAGGGCGTTCTGCTCTACCAGCAAGATCGTATAACCTCGCTGGCGAAGGTCCTTGAGAAGGTCGAAGACCGCGTCGACCAAGCGTGGGGCCAACCCCAGGGAGGGCTCGTCGAGGCAGAGCAGGCGAGGAGCGGTCATCATCGTGCGCGCGATGGCGAGCTGCTGCGCCTCCCCACCCGAGAGCAGTCCGGCCAGTTGGCCGCGCCGTTCCTTGAGGATCGGGAACAGTTCGAACATTGTCTCGAGGTCTTTCTTCGCCGCATCCTTGTCTTTGCGCGTGGCGGCGCCGAGACGCAGGTTGTCCGAGACCGTGAGCTCCTTGAACAAACGGCGACCTTCGGGTACCAGGCCGACACCCATACGAACCATAGTCTCCGGCTCGGACCCGGTGACGTCGCGGCCCACGAAGTGGACCTTGCCGCTCGTGGGACGGACGAGCCCCATGATGGAGCCGAGGATGGTCGACTTGCCGGCTCCGTTCGGGCCGAGGATGGCGGTGATCTCGCCTTCGTTCACCCGGAGCGAAACGTCCCGGACGGCCTCGATCGGCCCGTACCGGGTGGTGAGGTGGTCGACTTCCAGCAAGGCGGTCGGGGAAGGCCCGGCACCGGGTGCCGGACCTTCCCGCGTCGAGCTTTCAGTTTCGCGCTGCATGATCACATCCGCCCTACGGCGTTGGGATGAAGGCTGGGATCCGCTGATCTTTGAGGACGAACTTGCCGTTCTCGATCGCCACGATCGAGACGGTCTTGAGCGGGACACCGTCGGTGCCTTTGTACGTGATGGTCCCGGTTTCTACTTGCAGGTTCTCGATGTTGGCCAGTGCCGCTGAGATCGCTTTGGGGTCGACCGATCCCGCCGCTTCAACAGCCGCCTTGATGACATCGATACAGTCGCCGCCCAGGCCGGCAAAAGCGTTGGCCTCGGGAGCTTTCCCTTTGTTCCAAGTCGTGAATCCGGCCACATAGGCCGCCAGCTTGCTGCCTGGGGACGCGAAGCCATGGGTTGTGAACGTGACCCCGTCAGCATCTTTGCCGGCGAAGTCGATGAGGGCCTGCTGGTCGTCACCGTCGGAGCCTAGGAGGGGGATGGTGACGCCCGCCGCGCGCAGTTGCTTGAGGAAGATGCCGACATCCGGCGTGAACATGCCGGTGTAGATGCAGTCCGGCTTGGGATTCAGCCCCGCGATCTTGGTGACCTGGGCCGAGAAGTCTGTTTGGCCGACGCTGAAGGTGTCGGTGCCGGTCTCCTTGCCGCCGCCCTTGGCGAAGACCTCATCAAAGAACACCGGTAGCTTGGCAGTGTACGAAAGATCTGGAGAGACCAGGGTGTAGACGGTCTTGTAGCCCAGCTTGAGCGCGTATTCCGCCATGGCCGCAGCCTGGACGTTGTCGCCGAAGGCGACCAGATAGGCTTTCGCGCCGCCGACTTTGACGTATTCAGGTTGGGTGGAGACGCCACCGAGAACGGTGACATTCTTGGCAGCAGCCGCCTGGATGACGCCGACGGCCATGCCCGGGAAGGCCGGACCGACCATGATCTGGGCGCCCTGGCCCAGCAGTTCGTTCGCTACTGTAGTACCCAGCGCCGGGTCACTCTTCATGTCCTTGATAATCAGCTTGATCGGATGACCGGCGATGCCTCCCGCCGCGTTCAATGTGTCAATCGAGTACTGCATCGCCTCACTGAGCGGCACGTCGCCCGAAGCGGCGTCGCCGGTAAGCCCGATCGCCGCCGCGATCACGAGCGGAGTGCCGCTGCCGCCGGCCGTAGTGGAACCGGTGCCACCCGAGCTTCCACCGCAACCAAGGATCCCTAACACCAGCACTGTCGCCAACACGCAGACAAGTGCCGCTATCAACCAACTTTTCCGAACTGTGACTTTCACGTGCCCTCCCCAACGAATTAGACGGGAACAGATGTAACGAGAAGCCGATTCGCGCCTCATAGGCGCCTCTGTAGGCCGGTCACGACGGGTCCTGATTCGCAGGCAGAGCCAGCAGCGCCCGCGTGACGAGAGCGCGCAGCACACTGATCTTGTAATCGTTGCGGCTGAGAGGGATGCACTCCGCGATGGCGAGTCCGGCGGCCTCTCTCGCGGCGCCCTCGGATAGCGCCCGGCCCCGCAAACTGTGTTCTGCCTCGGTCGCCCGGAGAGGAACAGGCGCCACCGCACCCAATGCGATCCGGGCCTCGGTGATTTTGCCCGCCTCGATCTTGACCACTGTGGCTACGTTCGCGATAGGGAAATCGATGGCCTTGCGGATGCGGAACTTCTGAAACGCCTGCCTGGTTCCTGCGGCAAGCGCCGGCAGCCGGATCTCCTCGACCAATTCTCCTTGGTCCAGGGCTGTGGAGCCGGCGGGGCGAGCCCGGAAGAAAGCTTCGGCGTCGAGCAGGCGCCGGGTGGTCTTTATTCGCGCCCCAAGGGCGAGAAGCGCCGGGGCGAGATCCGATGGGCTGACCGCGACGCAGCCGCAGTTGAAGCACCGATTGGCTTCGTACTCTACCGCATCCCCGTCGAGGGTCGTGGATTCCTCCACGTCGAGACCTCCGACCGCTTCGAGGCTCTCAGTGGCCGCGACCCGCGGGACCTTTTGAAGGAACGAGCTGTTGAACCTGCCCAGACCGGGGTCCTCATCGCGGGGCGAGCTCGCGACCGGCTGGTCTCCTAGATAGTCCAGGATGGCGAATGCCCCTCTACGGCCGGCCCCGATGGAGGCTATCACGGTGGAAGGACCGCTCACCACGTCCCCGCCCGCGAAGACACCCGCGAGCTCCGTCGCCTGAGTATTCTCGTCCGCTTTGATCCAGGAGCGGCCCGCTCGTAGCTGACCGTCCGCGTCGATGGCACCCAGGTCGGCCCTCTGGCCGATGGCGAGGAACACCTTGTCGGCCGCGATGGTGTTACGCGTGCCCTGGTCGAATGTGGGGTTGAACGAGCCCTGCGCATCGAACACGCACGAGCAGTGCACGAGTTCGAGGCCCGTGAGCCGGCCCCCGGAGGTCAGGATGTGAGCGGGACCCCAGGATGGGTAGACGGTCACGCCTCCGGCGCGGGCCTGCTCCACCTCCCACGAAAGAGCCGGCATCTCGTCCTCGCACTCGAGACAGACCATCGTGACCTCAGTCGCGCCCAGCCGTTTGGCCGATAGCGCCACGTCCACCGCCACATTCCCGCCGCCGATGACCACGACCTTGTCGCCCGGCTTCTCGCGCAACCCCTCTTTGACGTCGCGTAGGAACGGCAGGCCGGGGGCGAGCAGGTCCTCGTGCTCAAGGCCGAGCTTGGCCTGGCCCCAGGCTCCTGGTGCCACGAACACCGCTGCGTAGTCGGTGCGCAGCTCGCTCAGCTGGATGTCTCTTCCCACCTCGACTCCGTACCGGAACCCGACACCCATCTGTTCGAAGGCGGCCACCTGGCTGCGTATCGTGCCGGCCGAGAGCCGGTAAGGGGGGATGCCGTACCTGAGCATGCCGCCCGCTTCGGGCATCTTCTCGAGGACCGTGACGGGATGCCCCGCCCTGCGCAGGTAGAACGCGCAGGCCAGGCCGGCCGGCCCGGCGCCCACCACGGCGACGGGGGCGCCGGCGGCTGCCGGCGCGGTGAGGATCTCGGCGGGATGATCGAGCACGTAGTCACCCAGATACCGCTCCGCCGAGCGCACGGACACGGCTTCGTCCCAAAGGCCGCGATTGCAGTTCTGCTCGCAGTAATGGGGGCAGACCCGGCCGGTGATGGCGGGCAGCGGATTCTGCTCGAGGAGGATGCGGGCCGCCGCGTCGACGTTGCCGCTGCGGAGTTCGGCCATGTAGGACGGGATGTCTATGGATCCCGGACAGTTGGCCGAGCAAGGGCGCGTCACCACGGGGGCGGAGCCGAACAGGGAATGGAACCGATTCTCACCCGTGAGGGCGTTGCAGTTGGTGCCACCCTTTCGCATGCAGTCGAAGTAGTTGTCGGGATAGCGGTAATACCAACACCGCGGCTCCTGGCAGATATTGCCGCCCACGGTACCCATGTTTCTAAGTTGGGGGGACGCCACGGCGCGGGCCGCCTCCGCTAACATGGGGTATCTCTCGCGGATGAGCGTATCGGTCTCCAGAGCGTGCAACCGGGTGAGACTGCCGATGGCGACCTCGTCGCCGTCTGACCTGATGTAATCGAGGCCCTTGATCGTCTTGAGGTTGACGAGCACCTCGGGGTAGCCGGGATGCACGTGGTCTTTGAGGGTCCCCAGCGCGTCGGTACCGCCCGCGACCGCTTTTGCGGCCTTTCCGCGTGCCTCAAGCAGCTCGGCTGCAGCTTCCAGCGTCGGCGCGTTGACGAATTCGAACCCTTTCATCGCGCCACCCCTCGCTCGGCCGCGGGCGTCGCACCCGGGGTGGGTGGCGTGGGAACGAGGATCTCGCCATTGGCAAGAGCGCGCAGGACTCTCTCGGGTTTGATGGGGATCTCATCGATCCTGACGCCTATCGCGTTGTAGACGGCGTTGGCGATAGCGCGCGGGGTGGAGGTCGGCGCGCCTTCGCCCATACCGCTTGCACCGTACTCGCCTGCTCCGCGCCAGACCTCGAGCAGGACCGGCTCGACGTCCGGGAAATCGAGCATGGTGGGCACCTGATAGTCGACCCAGTTGAAGTTGAGCGGGACCCCTGAGGCCTCATCGTAGACGATCTCTTCCGTGAGGCACTCGCCCACCCCAAAAGTCTGGCTGCCGATCTGCTGGCCCTCCGCGCCGGACGCGAACATGACAGTGCCGCAATCGTGGACGATGACGAGCCGTAGGACGTCCACTTTGCCCGTCTCGGTGTCCACCTCCACCTCGGCGAAGCTGGCACCGAAGGGCGCGCCCGTCTTCTCGAGCGCGGGCATCTGAGTCACGGTCACCACGAGCGGCACCATGTCCCCGTGCCAGAGCAGATCGCGCACGGGTTTGCCTTTGTCGGGGTCCGATCTGACGAATACCCGGCCGTCGGCGATATCCAGGTCGGCGACGCCGGCGTCGAGCACCGGAGCGGCGAGCTCCAGGATCGTTTCCTTGAGCTGAGCGGCGGCGGCAGGCATGAGCTCGGCCTGAAGGTACGAGCACGAACTGTCTGTCTGGACCATGTCCTTGAGCCCGGTCTCGGTGTCCACCAGAGAGATCCAGCGGATGTCTTCCGGCGCCACCCCCAGGAAGCTCAGGGCGTCGGCGCAGGCGAATGTGGCGCAGGAGTTGGACCCGACACCGGTCTCCGGCATGGGGGCCTGCAAGATCACGCTCATATCCGGGTTGAGTTTCACCTGCACCTGCACGTGGCCGCGTATCTCTTCCTGCCAGGCCGCGTGCCACGAGCAGTTGGTGGAGAACCCGATCCCTCTCTTTTTGTCTCCCTCGTAGACCGGACCTTCTCCCGGCCTATGGCGGCCGCTCCAGCCGATGCGTTCCGCGCCGGTCCGCAGGACGGAGTCGACGCTCCTGTTGGGGAGTCGCTCCCACTCGTGCCCGAAGTTCTTGATCGCGAGTTCCACCGCATCCAGCCCGAGCTTCTCAGCGAGGATGTCGAGGGCGCCCCCCAAAGCGAAATTGTGCTGCGCGTTGCCGATTCCTCGCATGCAGCCCCCGGGGACCTTGTTGGTATAGACCACGTATCCCTCGTACCGGAGGTTGGGGATGTGGGCCATCATGTTCTCGAGTATGTCCCATTTGACCACCAGTTTGACCGCGGCCATCCCGTGCCCGTGATAGGCGCCGGTATCGGCAAGAGCTTTGAAGTCGGCCGCTAGGATGGTGCCGTCTTTCGTCGCGCCCAGCCGCACCAGGTAGTTGAGCGGGTTGCGGGTGTCGTGGAAGTCCTCGCGACGGGTCATCTTGAAGCGTACCGGGCGTCCGGTCCGTTTGGCGAGGAGCGCCGTGAAGATGAAGAAGGGCTGCTCGCCCATGTTGCAGCGGCCGAAGTTGCCGCCGATGTATGGGTTCATGACTCGCACCCGGTTCAGCGGCAGCCCGAACATCTGGCAGATGTACATCCTCGTCTGGTCGGCCTGATAGTAGTTGGTCCAGCAGGTGACCCTGTCTTTCTCCCAGTGGATGAGGCAGCCCCGGGTGTCGAGGGCCGAGTGGTCGGGGCGGTGATACTGCGTAGTGGCCTCCACGACGACGTCGGCTTGCCCCATGGCATCAGCGACGTTGCCCCGGTCGATGAAGACGTCCCCTCCGCTGAACTCGTGCGTAGGAAGAACGTTGCCATCGGGATTGATCTCAGGGTGGATGACGGGCGCGCCCGGCGCGAGCGCTGCGTACTGGTCCAAGACGAACGGCAGTATTTCCCACTCGATCTCTATCAGTTCGAGCGCTGCCACGGCGATGTCCTCGCTCTCTGCCGCGAGGACGACCCCCGCCTCGTCGCCGACCCAGCGGACCGTGGAATCCAAGACCCGATGATCTTTGAGGTTGGGGTAGTACATCTGGTCGTGAGAATTGCTGTTGGCGCTCGTCCACGCACAGCACGTTCCCGGCAACACTGCCACTTCGGGGTCATCGAACCGCAGGACGCATTTCACGCCAGGCAATGCCTCTGCCCGGCTCGTGTCGAGGTGCTTGATTCGAGCGTGGGGATAAGGGCTCCGCAGCGCCTTGGCGAAGAGGACCCCTTTCATCCCGGCCACCACGTCGTCCAGGTATTCGGCTTCTCCGGAGGCTTTGATCCGGCCATCGATGCGCGGACGGTAGGACCCGACGTACTGCCGATAGACTCTTTGAGTGAAGGGCTCGGCCATGGCCTAACCCCTTTCTTTCATCTTGGCCGCCGCGTGAAGGGTGGCCTGGGCAATGGCGGGATAGCAGCCGCACCGGCAGATGTTGCCGGAGAGCGCTTCTTTCACTTCCTCGAGAGTGGGGTCGGGGTTTTCGAAGAGGAAGCCCTTGGCGGCCATCACGAACCCCGGGGTGCAGAAGCCGCACTGCATCGCTGTGCCGTAGCCCGGCTCGCACTGCTCCGCGAAAGCCTGGACGACCGGGTCATCCTCGGGAAGCCCTTCGATCGTAAGGACCTCGTGCCCATCGGCCTCGAGGGCGAGCATCATGCAAGAAAGCACCGCGCGGCCATCCAGCAAAACGGTGCAGGCCCCACATGCGCCCTGGTCGCAAGCGACCTTGAGGCCCGTGTAGCCGAGCCTGTCGCGCAAGACACTCGCGAGGGTGTCGGAGGGGTGGAAGTCTCTGCCGGTTTCAAGGACTACAGCTGAGTCGTTGACGACCAGGCGGACAGTCTGCTCTGCAAAGGTCATCTTCTGCCGGTTCCTCCCCAGGTTAATTGTTGACAACTTGGGACTATACCGAGGGAGGACCGGCCTTGTAAACCATTACACCGTATTGCATACCCAGGAAGGAGGGCACGACGAAGCCGGCGTCCAGCCGGGACCGCGCCGGAGACGGGCGGAAATCGCACGAGGGGCGCGCGGTCCCGCGAAGGACCGCGCGCCCGTCACACAGGCCGTCCGGGCCGGGTGACCGGCCCGCAACCACTTAGCCGCTACGCCATCGGCTTGAGTTCGCCGCCGCCGGCCAGCGTGTAGGTCTTGCCGCCGAGCGCGTTGTTGGCGGAGTTGCCTGCGTCATAGTAGACGGTGAGGCCGTTGCCGGTGATGTTGGTCACTGTCGTGCCGGAGATGCCGTCGGTGTCACTTAGGGTCGTCAGGTACGAGTCCCTGTGACGTTCCAGGTGCTGCTCGAATCCAGGGTCAGGTTCACCGCTTTGGCCGTCTTAGCTGAGTTGATCGCGCCCGTTAGGGCCGAGCCGCTCTGGAAGTCTGCCGGGGCGGGCTTTCTCGTCTCCATGTCCCGGCGGCTTTCCGCCGGGACAACCTAAGGCTAAGAGGACGCCGTCGAAGCTGACCGTGAACGCGTCCGGGCCGCCGCAGGCGGCCTCCTGGTCGCTCTACTTCGCAGTCGCGTCGTACTGCATCATGCCGAAGACGATGCCTGCCGGGTCGGTCAGATACGAGAGCCAGCCCGACCCGGGGACGGCCCTCTTCGGAACCACGACTTTGGCTCCAGCCGCGACGGCTTTGGCGACCGCCGCGTCGTTGTCATCCACCGACATGGTGCATACCACGCGCTGGGTCATGCCTTCCATGGGTGGTGGAGCGATCGCGCCATCGATACCCGGCAGGGAGTTGTCGCCCGTCATCACCAGCCAGTACGGCATGTCACCCCACTGCTGAGATTCCCAGCCGAAGGCTTCCTTGTAGAACGCGACGTCCTTTTTCGCATCCTCCGTGAAGTACTCGAACCACGTTATGCGTCCCATGTCTGTTCCTTTTCTTGATGTCTGCTGCCGCCCGATACGTGCGCTGGTGTCATGTACCCGCGCCGTCGGTTTTTGCAGCACGCGTGTGAAGATCAGTCTCGGATTGCGTGCTCGCGACGGCCCGGTGTAGTATGCGGATGGAAGAGGTCGCGAGGCGCGTATCCGCCTTGAAAGGAAGGCGCCCATGTTCGGTGTCCCCATGACGGTGATCTGGCTCGCGTTCGCGGGGTTGTGGATATTCTCTCCAACGACCCTCGGGAGCATATGGCACTGGATCGGGGGGCTTCCGCTGGTGCTGGAGATCATCGTGTGGATCGTGTTCCTTCCCTGGGTAGTCTCTCTCTGGATCTGGCAGAGCTCGTGGCCACTGTGGCTGCGCATCTTGGTGATCCTGATCATCGCGCTGGCGACTGTGGGAGGCACCTCGAG
>JADGPI010000172.1 GCA_017882525.1 Thermoleophilia bacterium | reverse complement strand
CCCGACGATGCCGTCGGCATTGCGCGCGCCCTTGGCGATATTGCCCGAGCAAAGGGCATGACTCAAGTTGCGCGCGACGCCGGACTGAGCCGCGAGAGCCTCTACAAGGCGCTTGGCGAGAATGGCAACCCGAGCTTCGCCACCGTCCTGAAAGTGGCGCGCGCCCTCGGTGTGCGTTTGCATGCGCAGCCGGCCTGAACTTCGCTCATCGGGCATCGTCGGGCGGCCGAACCCGGCAGAGGGCTCGGGCGCTTTGCCGCCACGCGGCTCGCGCCGGTTACTTCTGCGTTGGCGGCATCTGGCGCTGCCGTGATACACTGCAAAGCAAAGTCGAGGATGAGATGGCACATTCGCTAGCTGAGATCAAGGACGACGCTCTCCGGTTGCCGCCCAAGGACCGTGCACGGCTGGCGGTGGAGCTACTGGCAAGTCTTGAAGAGAACGTAGAGTCGCCGGAGGAGATCGAGAAGCTCTGGCTTGCCGAGGCGGAGCGGCGTTTTCAGGAGCTGCGGGACAGGGTCGTCCAGGGGATACCGGCTCGAGAGGTGTTCGCTCAACTGCGCGCCAAGCCGCGGTCGTGAAGGAGGTAGTATTCCACCCGGAGGCTCGGGCGGAAGTCAGCCAGCCTCTGGAGTTCTATACAGCGTCATCTATCGCGTCTGGGAGGACTACGCTTATCTTGTTGCTGTCGCCCACCAGCACCGCCGCCCGGACTACTGGCGGCAGCGAGCCGACCGCCGCTAACCTAGGTTGTGGTTCAGTATTGCTGGGAGGCAATGACATGACCAAGCTTCTAGAGAAGGCGTTCGACGAGGCGGCCAAACTTCCTGACGACAAGCAGGATGCGCTGGCCCAGGCCGTGCTGGCGGAACTGGCGTCTGAGCGCCGCTGGGACGAACTGTTTGCCGGATCAACAGACATGCTCAGCGAGCTCGCCGAGGAGGCCCTCGCGGAACATCGCGCCGGACGCACCAAGCCGCTGGACCCGGACAGGCTGTGACCTCGCGCATTACTGCGCGGTTTCGAAGCGCCTTTGGGGACCTGGAATCCGAAATCAAACGCCAAGCCCTCCGCGCATACCGGCTCTTCAAGCAGAACCCGCATCATCCAACGCTGCACTTCAAGCTGGATTGGTTCGCACGCAGGCTACAGCCGGCTTCTTTCGCAGCGGCGGCGCAGACCGTAACAAGGTGATCGAGACCGACGCCAAACGATCGACGCAGCTCATCGCCAAGATCTTCGGCCGACCGCGGACGGTTGTCCGAACGGGGCCTGCGGCAGAGCGCTAAGTAGTCGTCCGCCTGTGCTGGCCGCGCGTTCCCATCCGCGGCCCCGTTGGGCTGCTTCAAGCCACTGTGGCCCTGATTCTCTTTCCTGCCCTCTTATCGCCAGGCACAATATCTTGACATACCATATTGGATATGGCTACACTCAGGCATGTGGCAGATTGAAGAGCACCGCCGGGTGGAAAAAAGAACTCGATGCTGCACCGAATGAGATCTTGAAGCGATACGAGAAGTGGAAAGACATCGCAATGATCTCTGGTCCACCTGGCTTGCGACAGATCAAAGGATTCCATGATGAAACCCTCCGCGGAGAATGGCAGGGATATCGATCGTCTCGGTTGGGGTTACAGTACCGAGTTATTTACCGGGTGATCCCCGAACGGTCCTTGTTCCAGGTGCTTCATGTCACTCCGCATGACTATCGGGGAGTCTAAGATGAAGACTTTTCGTCCAGCGAGAAAGCGCATCGACGTCTCGGTGGGGGAGTCGGTTCGCATCATTCGAGAGTTGCAGGGGTACAGCCAGAATGAGTTGGCCAGGCTGACGGGTATTCCCCAGGCAACCCTCTCCGCCATTGAGAATGATCGCGTCCGGCTTGGCGTCGAGCGAGCCAAGACTCTCGCGCGAGGCCTGAAATGCCATCCGGCGGTCTTGGTCTTCCCGGGCTGGGAGATCGCCCACGACTCAGCAGCCTAGCGTGACGAGATGCCGCCGTCGATCACCAGCTCGCTTCCCGTCATGTAGCTGGACTCGTCCGACGCGAGGTAGACGATCCCGTAGGCGATGTCCTCGGGCATGGCCAGGCGGCCGAGCGGGGTCAGGTCGATGCGGTGCTGGCGCGCCTCGGGCTGGGCGTGGAGGTCCTTGGTCATCCCCGTCTCGACGAACCCAGGGAACACGCCGTTGACACGGATCTTCTCCTTGGCATACTGGACCGCGGCCATCTTGGTGAGAGCCCGGGTTGCGCCCTTGCCCGCGGCGTAGGCGGTGGCAAGCACGTCGCCGATGATGGTGTAGACAGAGATCACGTTGACGATGGAGCCGCCGCCGGATTTCCGCATCAGCGGGATGGCGTGTTTCATGCCGAAGAGGGGCCCCTTGGCGTTGATCGCGAACGAGACGTCCATCGCCTCCTCGGTGGTGTGCTCCACGGGGGGGCGGATGAGAACTCCGCCCCGCCCGGCGTTGTTCACCAGGATGTCGAGGCAGCCCCAGCGAGCGTCCAGCATCTTCATCGTCTCGATCCACTGCGCCTCTTGACTGACGTCGAGATGCACAAACAGCACGTCACTGCCCGCCGCTCGCAACTCACCCTCGATCTTCTTTCCGGCGGTCTCGTTCAGGTCCGCGAGCACGAGACCGCGCACGCCTTCTCGCACGAACAGGCGGCAGGTGGCCTCGCCGATCCCCGAGGCACCCCCCGTGACGATTGCCACCTTTCCTTCCAGTCGTCCTGCCATGGTCTCGCTCCCCTTCGCATGCCGATTCGCATCGGCTTGGCCGCAAAAGGGCCGCCGGTCCCCGCAGCAAGGAGACCGGCGGCCCATGTCTTCAACCTTCAATTCGCAATTCCCAATCGCAATTCCCAATTCCCCTACACCCCCATCTGTTCATCCCGCAGCCGCGCCTCCAGCGACCAGCCGCCGCTCGGGCGATAGCCTGGCAAGGGGTGAAGTTGGGTGTGGATGGCATCCAGGATCCAGCTTGGCTGAGGGAAGAACAGATCCTCCATCTCTGCGGCCGGGGTGATCCAGTTCTTGGCGCCCACCGTGACGACCGAGGCGTCGAGGGCCTCGAAGGCCAACGCCTGGATGTTGGAGGCCAGCGTGTGCAGGTAGCTGCCCCGCTCGCAGGCGTCGGAGGCGATCAGAACGCGACCCGTCTTGCGCACGGACTCGAGGACGGGGGCGTAGTCGAACGGGACCAGGCTGCGCGCGTCAATCAACTCGGCCGACAGGCCAAAGTCCTTCTGCAGTCGATCGGCTGCCTCGACGGCCCGGTACAGGGTCGAGCCGATGGTGAGGATGGTGAGATCCGTCCCCGGCCGCTTCACCTCCGGCACGCCGATGGGGACGGTGTACT
>JADGPI010000171.1 GCA_017882525.1 Thermoleophilia bacterium | reverse complement strand
TTACCTATGCGGCCACGGCGCCCGTCCCCGGCGTGGTGGACGAGGTGGCATTCGCCGGTTTCTTGCGAGGCGAGGCGATCGACATGGTCCAGTGCCGCACCGTGGACCTCCAAGTGCCCTCTCACGCGGAATTCGTCTTGGAAGGCTATGTCGACACGACCGAGCGCCGGCTGGAAGGGCCGTTCGGCGACCACACGGGCTATTACTCCCTGGCCGACTCGTATCCAGTGCTGCATCTCACTGCGATCACCCATCGGCGTGAGCCGGTCTATTCCACCACGATCGTCGGGCAGCCGCCCATGGAAGACACCTACCTCGGGAGAGCGACGGAACGGCTCTTTCTGCCTCTCTTGAGGCTTACCCTCCCGGAGTTGGTCGATATGGATCTGCCCAAAGAGGGGGCGTTTCACAACTGCGCTTTGGTCTCGGTGCGCAAACGCTATCCCATGCACGCGCGGAAAGTGATGCACGCCTTGTGGGGAGCCGGCCAGATGCAGTTCTGCAAGTGCATCGTGGTGCTCGAGGAGGATGTGGACGTTCACGACTACGCCCAGGTGGCATGGCGTGTGTTCAACAACGTGGACTGGAGGCGGGACGTGCTCGTGGCGGACGGGCCGCTCGACGCTCTCGATCATTCTTCGCCGCAGCCCTTCTGGGGAGCCAAGATAGGCATCGACGCCACCCGTAAGGGCCCGGCCGAGGGCCACAATCGAGAATGGCCGGGAGACGTGGTCATGTCTCAGGAGGTCAAGGACCGAATCGACGGCTTGTGGCCCGAGCTTGGTCTCGGGAATCTCAACGCGAAAGCATCGCCAGCCTTCACCACTGCCCCCGCGCAAGAGGACTGACATGGCGGAGGCCGACTTTACCCCGAACCCCGGGTTCGCAGTGGGGCCGCGCAGCCTTGCGCGCGTGTGTCACCTCTATACCGTCCGCTTCCTGCGGCTGCTCAAGTTCGAGCATTCGGTGTTCGCCCTCCCCTTCGCGTATGCGGCTGCATTGCTCGCGCAGATGCACGTACCGGGTTTCTGGCGGATGTTCTGGATCACGGTGGCCATGGTCTCTGCCCGCAGCCTGGGGATGGCGGTCAACCGGCTGATCGACGCCAGGATCGACGCGCAGAACCCGCGTACCGCCGGCCGCGAGCTCCCGTCGGGACAACTCAGACGGTGGCAAGTATGGTTGCTCGCGCTACTCAGCTTGGCCGTCCTGATTCTCGCCACCTTCAACCTGCCGGCGATCACTCGCTACCTGTGGCCGATCGTCGTTATCCCCATGCTGGTCTATCCCCTCACAAAGCGCTGGACGTGGCTCTGCCACATCTTGCTGGGAGTCATCGATGGTCTGGGGCCGGTGGGCGCCTGGGTCGCAGTGACCGGGAAGGTCACTTGGGAGCCTTTCGTGCTGGGGGCGGGCGTCGCTCTCTGGATTGCCGGATTCGACGTCATCTACGCCTTCATGGATGTGGATGTCGACCGCGCTCAGGGGTTGCACTCGATCCCTGCCGATCTGGGCCACGAGGCCGGGCTGTGGGGTACCAGGATCTTCCACGCCCTGGCGGTGCTCTTGCTGGCGGCGGCCGGGTACATCCAGGCCGCGGGGCCCGTTTACTACGCCGGTGTGGCCGCATGCGCGGCCCTTTTGTTCTACGAGAACTGGCTGATGAGAAAAGCCGACCTGGCAAAGGTAGGCGTGGCCTTCATGACCATGAACGGCGTCATCAGCGTTGTCTTCCTGGTGTTCACTGTTGTCGCTGTTTTAGTGCGATGACGCGCGTCGATGCAACTCCGGAGCCCGGCCAAGTCCGGCAGATGTTCGACGGCATCGCCGCCTCTTACGATCGTCTCAACGACATGATGACGGCCGGGCTGCACCACCGCTGGCGCGAGTTGGGAGTCGTCCTCGCTCAGATCGGGCCCGGATCGTCGGTCCTCGATGTATGCTCCGGCACCGGCGACTTCGCCTTCGCCGCGCGGAGGGTGACCGGTCCACAGGGGCGGGTGGCCGCCGTCGACGTGTCCGAGCGGATGCTCGCCGTGGCGAAGGAGAAATGCGGCCGCAATCAGCTGTACGTGGACTTCCAACTCGGCGATGTGCTGGAGCTTCCCTTCGAGGATGGTGAGTTCGACGCCTGCACGGTGGGCTTCGGCATCCGGAACGTCTCCGACATCGTCGGGGCATTCAGCGAGATGCGGCGGGTGTGCCGCCAAGGGGGCCGCGTAGTCTGCCTGGAGATCACCCAACCGCAGATCCCTGTGTTCAAGCAGTTCTACGGCCTGTGGTTCTCCCGCGCGGTGCCTTGGCTCGGCGGTCTGGCAGCACACGACAGATCGGCCTACAGCTACCTCCCCGCCTCGGTCCGCCGTTTCCCAGATCCCGAGTCCCTCAGGGCTCTCATGGAGGAGGCAGGTCTGAGGAACGTCCGTTACGAGATCCTGGCCGCCGGCATCATCGCTCTCCACCACGCGACTGTGTGACGGTGCCGCTCCCGCAGCCGTGCAGGCCGTAGTGCTAGACTCGGCGGCATGTCCCCAAGCACAGTCAGAGATCCCCTGACGCCTGTCGAAGAAAAAGTCGCTCGAGGCGAGCGTCTTTCCGCGGCTGATGGGCTCGCACTTTTCGAATCAGACGACCTGCTGCGCGTCGGCCGGCTGGCGGACGCGTTTCGGAAGGGCCGGACAGGCGACGACGCCTACTTCGTGGTCAACCGTCATATCAACTACACGAACGTATGCCTGAACCGCTGTCAGTTCTGTGCGTTCTCCCGTGATGAGGGTGAACCCGGCGCGTACACGCTCGACGTGAGCGAAGTGGTCGACAAGGCTCGGGAGGCTGCCGCTCAAGGGGCAAGGGAGATCCACATCGTAGGAGGGGAGCACCCCACTCTGCCGTACGCCTCCATCCGGAGCATGATCACAGGGGTGCGGGCGGCGGCCCCGAGCGCGCATATCAAGGCCTTCACGGCCTCCGAGATAGTCCATTTCGCGCGGGTGGAAGGCATGTCCGTGGAGGACATGCTCCGGGACCTCAAGGTTGCCGGCGTGAACAGCCTGCCGGGTGGCGGCGCCGAGATCTTTGCGCCGCGGGTGCGGGAGATCGTCTGCCCCGCGAAGATATCGGGCGAGCAGTGGCTGGAAGTGCATCGTACGGCGCACAGAGTCGGGCTCAAAACCACAGCGACCATGCTGTATGGCCACCTCGAGACCATCGAGGAGAGGGTGGACCACCTTTTCAAGCTGCGCGAGGCACAGGACGAGACGGGCGGGTTCCAGGCCTTCATCCCTCTTGCTTTTCAGCCCAAGAAGACGCGGTTGGCCCAGTTGCCTGGTCCCAGCGGCGTCGACGACCTCAAGGTACTCGCGGCTGCGCGCCTCCTCTTGGACAATTTCGCGCACATCAAGGCCTACTGGGTGATGACCGGCCTCAAGTTGGCCCAGGTGAGCCTCTTCTTCGGGGCCGACGATTTGGACGGCACAGTAGTGGAGGAGGTCATCTCGCTCATGTCCGGCGCCGATCACGGGCAAGGCGTGCCGAAGAGCGAGCTCATAAGAGTGATACGCGACGCGGGGCGGGTGCCCGTTGAACGAGACGCCTTGTACGGCGTTGTCGAGCGTCACGGCGAAGGAAACGGCTCCGAAGTGAGGCCCGGGAAATCATGACCGTCCGAGTCGGACACATCGAGTTTCTCAACTGCTATCCGCTTTACTGCGGTCTGCGGCAGCGAGGGACCCTCGACGCGCGGGAGATCGAGTTCGTGCGAGGCGTCCCCACCGATCTCAACCGCATGCTCATGGACGGCACCATCGACTTCGGTCCTATCAGTTCCATCGCATACGCGCGCGACCATCGCCGGCTGGTGCTTTCCCGCCGTTTGAGCATCTCGTCATTCGGAGCCGTCGACAGCATCCAACTCGTCACCCGGCGGCCGCTGGGCGAGATCAGAAGCGTAGCGCTCACTTCCCAGAGTGCCACCTCCGTGACGCTTCTGAAGACGATCCTGAAGCTGCGGTTCGGCCAGGACGTCGAGTACGGTCCGCTGGAAGGATCGCCCGCCGATGCCCTTGCAGATCACGACGCTGCGCTTCTGATAGGGGATGAGGGGCTTACCGCTCTCTATTTCCCTGTGCCGGACACCACCTGCTACGACCTGGGCGAGCTTTGGCAAGAGTGGACCGGGCTGCCCATGGTCTACGCGGTGTGGGCTACCCGCGACGAGTTCGCTCGGGACAGGAGCGAGGAACTCGTCGCTGTGGAGGAGGAGCTGGCCCAGTCGATGAACTACGGGCGCGAGCATCTGCCTGAGGTGGTCTCGTCGGCGGACGGACGTTTCCGCTTTGGCAGGGACTGTCTGACCCGATACTTCCAGGTGCTGTTGTATGACTTCCCAGAGGAGTACCAGTCGGGCCTCCTCCGTTTCTTCGAACTTGCCCACGAAGCCGGCGAGCTGCCCGAGGTACCCGTGCTTCGATTCATCGACGAGGTGGCGCCCGGCGGGTCGCCGGCCCTCGTTGGGTCGCCGGCCCCGTACGCGGGTTCGCCCGCCGGGCACGCCGGGCACGCCGGGCGCGCCGGGTCGCCGGCTTTTCGCGCGGTGCCGCCGGCCGGCCGGTCGTCGGAGGGCGGACGATGACGCCCCGCATGACCGACGAAGAGGCGCTCGCGCTTCTGGGCTCCAGGGACCTGCTGGACGTTGGCCGCCGGGCGCACGAAGTGCGCCTGCGGCTCGTGCCGGGGGATCTTGCCACCTTCATCGTCGACCGCAACATCAACTACACCAACGTCTGCGTGTCCGGCTGCGCTTTCTGTGCCTTCCACTGCGGGCCGGGATCGGCGGAGGCCTACGTACTGTCGCGGCATGACATCTTCGCCAAGATCCAGGAGACGCTGGACCTCGGCGGGACTGCCGTCATGCTCCAAGGTGGGCTGCATCCCGACCTGGACATCGCGTACTTCGAAGCGCTCTTTCGAGGCATCAAGGAACGGTTCGACATCACCATCCATTCGCTGTCGCCGCCTGAGATCGTCTACATCTCTAACCTCAGCCACCTGTCTGTCCGCGAAACGCTCGAACGACTCCACGAGGCTGGACTGGATTCTCTGCCGGGAGGCGGAGCCGAGATCCTCGTCGATCGTGTCCGGGAACAGGTAGCCCCGGGCAAGGCGAACACCGGCGCTTGGCTGGAGGTGATGCGCGAGGCGCACCGGCTCGGCATTCCCGGCACCGCGACAATGATGTTTGGGAGCGTGGAGACCCTTGAGGAACGAGTGGCGCACATGCGGGCCATCCGCGACCTGCAGGACGAGACGGGCGGCTTTCGCGCCTTCATACCCTGGACGTTCCAGCCGGGGCACACGAGGCTCGAAGGTGTGATCGAGCAGGCGACAGGGGTGGATTACCTAACGATGTTGGCGGTCTCCCGGCTCTATCTCGACAACATCGCCAACATCCAGGCGTCGTGGGTCACGCAGGGGCTGAAGATCGGTCAGGTGGCTCTGCGCTTCGGTGCGAACGATCTGGGCAGCACCATGATCGAGGAAAATGTGGTGGCTGCAACCGGGCTCCGGGTGCAGGCCAACCGCGACGATCTGGTCCACGCCATCCGCACCGCGGGCTTCACCCCGGCCCAGAGGCGGACAGACTATTCTCTGGTGCAGGTCTTCGGATAGAGCCGGGCGTCGCTTCGCGCTGGTCCGCACCGAACGACCGCGCGCTCACGGAATGACCGTGCGCTGATGCAATGGCAGTGCGCTCGGGTAACGGCCCCCTTCGGAGCGCCTTCGACAGGCGGTTTATCAGCCCTCAAAACCCACCGCTGCGGCGGGCGCAGTTTTGAGTTGCTATTAACTACCTGACTTGATATAAGAACATCTACGAAGCACGATCACTGCCGATTTGGCTGGGAAGAACAAGAGACTGAGGGCCTCCTTTATGGAGGCCGCCGCTAGCGAGTGGGGGGGTCCAACTTGACGGCCGGCTCGGACGTCTCCTTGTTGGGTAATGCCGCAGCACTTACCGCTTGTGGTCGGTCATTGGTCTTCGACTCCCACATGCATGTCGGAGATTTCCCCCTGTTCGGAGTCGCCCTTGACGGCGACGGCCTAGCTGCCACCATGAGTTCTGCCGGAATCGGCAAGGGCGTCATCTTTTCCCCCGATAACGCCTACACCCTGCGCGTGGTAGAAAGCATGCCGGATGTGTTCGGAATGGTCTGGGTAAACCCCCGCGAGCCGGATTATGTTGAAGACGCGGCCCGCTATCTAGATCACCCGAAGTTCCTTGGCGCCAAGTTGCACCCGTTGCTCGACGGTTATCTGCCCGCCGACCCAGCGATACATCCGGTGATGAGACTCCTGCTCGAGCGTGGCCTTCCGGTGCTCATCCACAGCGGTCATCCCATTTTTTCGTTGCCATGGAGCATCGAAGAACTGGCGGTGGCCTTCCCCGACAACAAGATCATCATGGGCCATATGGGCCACAGCAACGTGGTCTACATCAACGCCGCCATCGACATCGCCTCCCGGCGGCAGAACGTCTACCTGGAGACTTCGGGGATGCCCATGCACACGAAGATCCGCGAAGCGGTCGAGCGAGCCGGACCGGAACGGGTCCTCTATGGGTCGGATGCGCCGTTCCACCATCCAGAGGTGGAGATGCTCAAAGTGAGACTGAGTGGGCTTTCGGACGAGCTTGTCGGGAGGGTCCTGAGATCGAACTCCGAGCAGCTGTTCGGCGTTCCTTGTGGCTAGTCGCCCAGTGTGAAGCTGCTCCGCAGCTGCGTGGGCTCGCGCGCTCTCGCCGTGTGAAGAAAGGGAAAAGAGGCTCAAGGGGGTGAGAACAGAGAGATAGGAAGCTTTGGGGGGAGGCGAGAGTATGCCCCCTTGCTCCGCAACGAACGAAAGGGGAAAGGCATCGTGATGATGACACACAAAAAGTCTCTGCTTCTGGTTCTCGCTCTGATAGCAGTGCTCGCGGTCGTAGGCGCCGTCATGGCAGGCTGCGGCTCGTCGACCACGACCACCACCCAAACGCCCGCAACTTCGACCACGCTCGCCCCTGAGACCACCACCACGGCCGTTGGGCCAACGACCACGGCCGGCGTCGAAACGACCACGACCGCCGCTGCGGTCCAAAACACGAAGATCCACAAGATCGGCATCGTGACGCCTGAGGTTGCCAAAGACTTCGGTTGGAACCAACAAGGCGTGCAGTCCGCTAAGAACGTGGCCACCAAACTTGGCGTTCCCATCGTCGTCAACGACGGCGCGGGATACGG
>JADGPI010000170.1 GCA_017882525.1 Thermoleophilia bacterium | reverse complement strand
GGGACGGCCATCGTGGTCGGGGTCCTTTCCGACACCCACGGCCACCTTTATCCGGAGGTCAGGCGGCTTCTCACCGGCGTCGATCACATCGTGCATGCCGGCGACATCGGCTCGGCAGCGGTGTTGGAGGAACTGCGAAGGCTCGCTCCGGTCACGGCGGTGCGCGGGAACTGCGATCTGGATGGTTGGGCCCAGTCCCTGCCTGTAGTGGCGAGCGCCGATTTGGGTGGTGTGCGCGTGGTAGTGCGCCACCAGCGCGACCGACAGCTTGGCGCCCATACTGCCGGCCACACGCTGATCGTCAGCGGGCACAGCCATCTTGCTTCCATCCAAGAGCGCGACGGGACCCTCTTTCTCAACCCTGGCTCGGCCGGGCCGCAACGCTTTGGCCGGCCGCGCACGCTGGCCATCGTGCAGATTCGCGACGGCACGGTGACTGCCGACATCGTCACGGTCCACGCTTAGAAGTACCGAATCCACGGCCAAAAGCCCGGGTTGCGTCGGTGGGCCCCCTACAGGCTCCGAGCCACGTGCGCGGTCAGCTCACCCAGCCGATGCGTGTAGCTGCCCATCTCGTTGTCGTACCACCCAAAGATCTTGACGTGAGCGAGCGGCACCCTCAGCGAATGGTGCTGCTGGCCGTCACCGGGCCGCTGAGCCGGCAATCTGAGGTCCACGAAGCCTGTGCGAGTGTGAGTCTCCACTCCCTCGATCACCACGGCTGCGTCTTCTCCTAGCATGTCGGCGGACACGTTCTGCTCGTCGCTGTACTTGAGCAGCCCCCGAGCCTCTCCCTCGGCCGCTTCGCGGTAGATCTCGTTGATCGCCTCGCGGTCCATCGCCACTGTGCCGTCAGTGGAGGCCTCGGTTTGGAAGGTCACGTTGAGGATGATGAGGCTGACACTTGCCGTGGGGATGCGCACCGAGTCGGCCATGAAGCCGATACGTGCGATCTCCGGCATGACCATCTCCAGCGCCGCGGCCGCGTTGGTGGAAGTGAGGACCACGTTCCCCAACGCGCCTCGGGTCTTCCGCAAGTCGGTGGCGTTGGCGCCTGGGACCGCATCGAGCACCGGCTGCGAGTTGGTAACCGCGTGTACGGTGCTCATGCCGGCGGTGATCATGTGCCGAGTGAGGTCGCGGTCGAGAAGCGGGCGCATCATGTGCGCAAGAGCAGTCGTCGTGCAGGATGCCGCGGACACCAGCTTGTGCTTGCCGGCATCGAACTGGTAGTGGTTTATCCCGTTGATGAGCATCACCGTGTCATCGGGCAGCGGGACGCCTTTCAGTTTGCTTTTGAACGGGGAGCTTTGCAGGACAACCCTGGCTCCGGCGGCCAGGTGGCCGCGGAGCGCCCCTGCCGCAACGGCAGGCTCGGCGTGCGGATCGCGGAACTTGCCCGTGCACTCCACCACCAGGTTCGCTCCACAGTCGCGCCACGGTATGTCTTTGGGATTGCGGACGTCCCGAAGGATGACGATCTCTTTGCCGTGTGCGCGGATGGTGCCCGCGGCCTCATCTATGACCTTGATGTCGCGCACACCCGAATGCCCATTGAGGTAGCGGTGAAGCGGGCCGTAGGTGCTGTCTTTGGCGATGTACTGGACTATCGCATCCAAGGAGGTGCCGACGGGCCGCCCGACGTTCACTACCAACCGGTCGAAGTCATCGCGCCCCAGGTGGTACCAAAGCGTCAGCTTGCCGATGCGACCCAGTCCGTTGATGCCAAGCGTCCGTTGTTCGCCCATGACCTACAGTGCCCTCCTGTCTCGTTTGCCCGCGACCGCAAAGCCAGGAATATCTGCGCCTTGTTTATCTCGCCCCACTTTAGCAGCATGACCTGCTCGCCCGGAAGCCGGGGGAGGCGCGGGAAGGGCCGCACGCGGAACTGTCCCCTTGGGCGGCGCGATGGCTCGCTCTGCGCTGTGCGGCGGTCCGCTCCGTATCGTGCCCCGCGCTTTGCGCCGCCCAACGCCGTGTCACGTGTGGGGTGCTATGCAGGCAGATTCGGCTGTGAAAGGGTGGGGATGCGGCCCAGGAAGATGTTGCCGGTGCGCCCGTCTATGGACAGCCAGTCGCCCGCGTGCAACTCGTTGCCCGAAAGGCGTGCCGTGCCCTCATGCTCGACGACTTCCAGATCCATGCAATCGACCACGGCCGTCTTGCCTAGACGCTTGGCGGTCACCGCGGCATGTGAGGTCGCCCCACCACGGGCGGTAAGGATGCCGCTCACCCGGGTGATCATGGCGATGTCTTCAGGCACGGTGTCCGGCCTCAGGAGGACGATGTTCTCCCCCGGGGACTCGGCCACCAACTTGTCTATCTGGTCGGCGTTGATCGCCACTCTTCCGGAGTAGGCTCCTCCGGCCACCCCCATCCCCACGGCCGCGGGCGGGCCGAACGTGGGCGAAGAGGTGTCGAAATAAGCACCGTCCTTGCGCTCCTGCACCATGCCCCGCTTCTGCAAGATGTACAGGTCTTTCGCGGCCGGCGACTCGAACGTGAACTCGATCTCCTGTGGGTCGTACTCACGCTCGCCCACCAAGTCTTTCGCTATGGTGAGCAATTCGTTGTAGATCTCGGGGTAATCGCGCTCCAGGGAGCGCTCCGTTCCCCGGTAGGTAGGACTGCCGAGCCGCTGGGCTTCGGAGACAGGCAACGGGAACACCAGTCCGCCCACCAGGTCCTCACCCTGGCTGCGCACGGTGAAGTCGCCAAAAAGGCGCACCTGCCGGCTGTACGGCTCGAGCGGGTTGCGAGTGAAGATGACCCCGGAGCCCGACTCGCGGCTCAGGTTGCCGAAGACCATCCGTTGGACCACCACAGCGGTCCCCCATTCTTCGGCCACGCCGATGTACTGACGGTAAAGCTTCGAGTGCGGCGAATCCCAGGATTGCAGAACTTTGAGCACGCACGCCACAACCTGCCGGAAAGGATCGTCCACGAAGACTACGCCTCGCTCGCGCGCCCTTTCCTTGTACGTGAACGCGATCTCTCGCATATGCTCCGGGGTGAAGTCCAGTTTCCTATCCACTCCGTAACGGCCTTTGAACTCGGTCATTATGGCGTCGAAGAAGTCGCGGTCGATGCCCGCGGACATGGCCCAGGACTGCAGCAAACGCCGGTAACCGTCCCAGGCGGCCCACTCGAAACCGGGTTTGAGCGACAGAGCCTCCGCCAGTTGATCGTTGAGACCCACGTTGACGAAGGTGGTCATCAGTCCCGGCATGGAGATGGCCGCTCCAGAGCGGATGGACAGAAGGAGCGGCCGGGCCGGGTCGCCCAGGCGCATGCTGGTATGCCTCTCGAGCTGGTCGAGCGCCTTGCGGATGCGGGCCATGGTGTCGTCGTACAACGGCCGGTACGACATGGCAGGCATGGCGCTGAAAAGCTCGGTAGTGAGGATGAAACCCTCCGGCACCATGTGGCCGTAGTGGGCCATCTGCTTGAGGCCCAAACCTTTGAAGCCCAGCGTCATCTGGTCGTCCATGCTTGGCTTTGGCTCGTGGATGGGTGAGACCAGCCGTTCGGGATCGTAGTTCATCATGCGGGCGATGGCTTGGCTGCTCAGCCGCCCGTTCAGCGTGGAGATCTGCCTCAGCGCGGCCGCAACATACCGGTCGAGAGTCTGCATCCCGAGAGCTGACACCAGCACCTCGCGCAGCACCATCTCGGACACCGCGTCGATTGACATGCAGCGCGCCTCGCATTGCCGGGGGTCGTGGGCCAGGACACTGTGAAGCACCTGGTCGTGGCTGAGGATGGAATTGCCCGACACCTCGGTGACGCTGTTCACCAGGAATTGGAAGACGTTCTGGTACTGATGGAACGTGAAGTTATGGCTGTGGAAGGTGGTCTCGAGCATGCGCAAGTTGGCCGTGAGGGCCTGCGAGTCGACGCCGTCCACGGCGAGCGCTCGTTCGAAGCGCCCGATCGCCTTGGCCATGCGGCGCAGCGAGTCGCGAGTGACATACGGCTCGATGCCTTCGGCGACCAAGTCGTCGAGGAGCCGGCCGACCAGATGTTCCACCCTGAACGACAGCCCCAGGGCGTCGAACTTGGGCTCGTTGTAATTGCCGTAGATCGACGGGATGCCGGCCGCGATGTGGCGTTTCTGGTAGATGTTCTCGACGGCGGGGGATGGCGCTGGGCTGAGGACTATGGCCTTGAGCGCGTCAAGCACCGCCAGCGCAGCGTCCAGGAGCCGGTCGCGAGTCTTGGGGCTGGGCCCGGCCTGCCAATCCTCCAGCGCCGTGGCGAACGCGCGGCGTGACTTGGCGTCGAGCTGAAGATGCCGGCCTACGGCGCCGCCCACGTCGTCGGCGGTGAGCGAGTACTTGCGGGCCAGCAGTTGGTATGTGCGGACCGTCAGCGCTACCCGGCGCCGGTTGGTGGAGTCGAGGTCGGTCAGGTCGACGAGCAGGGCTTCGAGCGCCGCCGGAGCCAGACCGAGCAGCTTGTCCAGGAAGACTTCCGTCTGTTTTGCAACGGCTTCATCCTCGGATTCGACTGCGGCGGCCGCGCCGTCCGGGCCATCCCCAGAATGACTGGCCCCCGCCACGTGGCCGCGGCGGCCCGCATGGCGGGGGCCGCCACCATCGCCGCTCGGCATGAGCAGCGGCCGGAGGGCAAGAAGGACGGCATGCGGTCCCTGGGCCCACTCGAGCTCCGTCTGCACGGCGAGCATGGTGTTGGCGGAAAGGTATGGTTCCAACCTCGAGGCGTCCAGCGTGACCCAGTAAGTCAAGACCGCGCGGCTGAATGCCACCAGTCGGTTGGACGACTCCGCGTGGGACTGCTTGCGCAGGAAGTGCATCAGAGTGTCGTGCCTACTGCAGATCTCGTCGATCTCGGTGGAGACCGACCTTAGCTCGCCTTCCGCGCCCACCTCGTTGAAGTACACCGGCAGGGTCCGCAGTAGCTGCTTCGCCACGAAATAGATGGGCCTGATGTCCGCGTTCAGGAACCGGGTGACATCACGCTGGAACAGATCCGTGTCCGCGATGTAGACACCGCCCAGCCGCAATTGCACGTTCAGCGCCGCGGCCAGCCGTTCGTAGAGCGCGGGATTCGACTCGATGATGTGCATCCAGCAGCGGATCTTGGGAAGGTGGAACGGGTTGACGACGGTGGCCCATTCGTCGGTGGCTCCCCGGATCTCCGGATACTGGAAGCGCCAGGACAGGACGTCTTCCACGAAATGGTCCACGGCTTTGACATTCCCGGCCTCGCCTATGGCCACCCCGATGGCCTCATAGCATTGGAAGCGCATGAGCAGGAACTGGTTGTCGCGGTCGCGGAAGAAGAGAGTGAGACGGCTCAGTATCCTGTCCACGTCGAGGTGCTTGTCGGGTTGCATCATCTGTTTGACCACGCCGAGGAGGTCCACCATCACCTCGTTCTGGCGATAGCCGAGAGTGTCGTCTTTGAGGAAGTAGAGGCAGACCGCGAAACGGTCCTCCAGGTTCTCCACCTGGAAGATGCGGTCGATGGCCTGGTCGAGGATGTCGGAGAAGGTGGGCCGGTCGGGAGCCAGCAGATCGGAGTCTGGGGCCGCTTCCACCCCTTCGATCGACGAATCCAGGCGATCTTTTGTGAGGAGCGCGAACTTATCGGCGACAGCCGCCGGGTCGGTGAGGTCGGCTCCCTCGGCCATAGCCCATCCGGGGACGTTCAGCCGCTCGGAGACCCGGTCGTAGCCGACCAGGAGGACAGATCGGTACAGGTTCAGGAAGACCGGCGCAAGTGTCGGCCGGGCCGAGGCACGCTTGATGAGGTCGCGGAGCAGGGTGTCTCGCTCCAGGAAGGGGATGGGCTGCTGAGGGAGCAACCGGTGAAGGGACTCGCCGATCAGCCTTATGCTCTCGTCGTACGCGCCGGGCTGAGGACCGTTCAGGACCGCCGTGCACCACATGAGCACCTGGCGGAGCAGAAGCGAGAATTGAGCGCCGGAAAGCGGTTTCTCCAGGAGGTTCAGGACCAGCTCGGACAAGAGGGCGAAGAGCTCGCCGCGGTTTTCCGAACGCTCGAAGTAGTTCCAATTCCGAAGAAGGATCGTTTGGAAACCCTCTATGAGAAGGTCGGAATTGCGGAAGGTGTGGAAATACTCGCCTAAGGTCTCGGCGAGCGGCGCCCGCACCCCATAGTACCCATCTACGGCGGCGAGCAGGGGCTGGTAGCGGTCGGGAATGACTACCTGCTGGGCCGTGCGTTCGATGTTGGCGCGCAGGGCGTCGGAGTCGAGCGGTATCTGGCGGGTGCTCATGGTGACATGAATGATACCCCGGCAGCAGGTCGGGGGACCGTCCGGGTCGTCGGACGGCTCGGCGTCTCGCCGCCTAGCCCCTGATGCTAGTCCCCGCGGTCGCTCTGGCCCGAGCCCTCTTCGGCTTCCTCGCCCGGTTCTGGCTCGATGCGGGTGAGCAGCACCCGGGATATGCGCATGCCGTCGACTCCCAATACCTCCGCGTGGAAGTTGCCGATATCGACCGCGTCGCCGACCTGTGGCCGCCGCTGTAATTGTTCGAAGACGCGGCCGCCCACCGTGGGGAAGCCTTCCTCAGGCAAGTGCAGACCGAGCTTCTCCTCCAGGTCGTCCACGCGCACTGCGCCGTCCACGGAAAACCGACCCTCGCCGAGGTCCTGGATCTCCGGCGCCTCGAGGTCGAACTCGTCCTGGATTTCGCCGGTAAGCTCTTCGGTGACGTCCTGGATGGTCACTATGCCCGCCGTGCCGCCATGCTCGTCCACCACGATGGCCAGTGGCGTGTGCGTGCTTTGAAATCGCTGCAAGGCCAGCTCGATCTTCGCCGTCTCGGCGATGAAGCCCACGGGGCGGAGAAGCCGGCGCAATGTCGTGTCGTGAGCGGCCCGGAAGACATCCTTGACGTGCACGTAACCGACGACGTTGTCGATGTCCTCTTCAAATACGGGGTAACGGGTGTGATTGGTCTCCGCCATCTCCTCGAGTGCCTCGCCCACGGTCATGCTGGTGGGCAGTGCGGCGGTCTCGGTGCGAGGCACCATGATGTCGCCCACAGTGGTGTCGCCGAAGGTAAGGGCGCGTCGCATCAGCGCCTGCTCCACTTCGTCGATGTGACCGACCTCACCGCTTGCCGCGAGGATCATGCGCAACTCCTCCTCCGAGTGCGCCAGTTCACGCTCTGAGGCCGGTTGGATGCGGAAGAGCCGGAGAAGGCCGGCGGCGGAAATGTAGAGCGTCCAGGTGAGGGGCCGGGTGATCACGTAGAACCAGCGCAACGGCAAGGCGATGAACAAGGTGGAGCCCTCGGCCTTGCGGATGGCGATGGACTTGGGCGCAAGCTCGCCGAAGACCGAAGTGATGAAAGTGATGATGATGAACGCGACTATCGCCGAGATGGTGCGTGTGCCGGAGGAGGGGTTGGTGCCGCCGATCAGCCGCGAGAACGCCGGCGCGCCCAGCCAACCTAGGGCCAGGCTGGCAGAAGTGACGCCCAGCTGTGTCGCGGACAGATACGCATCGAGGTGATGGACGATGCTATTGCCGACCCGCGCGCTGCGCTTGCCTTCCGCCGCGAGCTCCGCGATGCGGGTGTCGCGCACTTTGACGATGGCGAACTCCGCGATGACGAAGAACGCGTTGACCACGACAAGGAGGACGACTCCGATGATCTCGATTGCAGCCCGGCCTGCAGTCATGATAGCGTCACGAACCGTCGTCGCGCGACCCGGGGGCCGAGCGTCGAGTTTCCGTAGGTACTTCGGGGATCTTCAGGATTGACCATGCGCTATCCTCAAGCATAGCATAAGGTTCGCCACGCTCCTTGCCCGGCCCTTCTGTCTACGTGTTCCGCCAACCGCGTTCCTCTGCCCGCCTTGACGCGCCAACGCCGGTTTTGTAGGTTGAGTCGATGCGTAGACCTTTTTCTCCACCGTCCACAGCCTCCGCGAGCGACGGCATCCGCCAGGCATTACCCATCATCCTGGGTTATGTACCCATCGGGATGGCATATGGCGTGCTCGGGACCACCGCCGGCTTGCCGTTCTGGGCGATCCTCGCCATGTCGGTGTTGGTCTATGCTGGGTCGGCGCAATTCCTGGCCGTGTCTTTGCTGGGCCAGGGCGTGCCCGCTGTGACCCTCGTCGTCACGACCTTCATCGTGAACCTGCGGCACCTCCTATATTCCTCCGCGATCCTGCCCAAGCTCGCCCCAAGCAGACGCAGGCGCCTGGCGTGGTTGGCCGCGGAACTCACCGACGAGAGCTTCGTCATGGCCTGCCGCGCGGCCGCCGGTCGCGAGGCTTCGCTGACCTTCCCGTTCATGAGCGGCCTCCAGGCGGCGTCACAACTCTCTTGGATATCGGGGTCGGTACTGGGCGTGCTGGCCGGCTCGTACATCGGGGACCCCACGCGCTACGGTCTGGATTTTGCCCTCGTGGCCATGTTCATCGGACTCCTCGCCCTGCAGATGCACGGCCGACGCGAAGTGGTGGTAGCGCTGGTGGCGGGGCTGGTCTCCCTTCTCCTGCATCTGGCCGGTCTGGGCGCCACTGGGGTGATCCCGGCCACCTTGATAGCGAGCGCTGTCGGCATGTTCCTGGGCAAGAGCGGAGGCAAGGTGTCCGGCGACGGCTCCGTGGAGGAGTTCGCGGCGGAAGAGGGGACGATCCGGGAGCCGACGGGCCCGTGAGACTCCTGGCGCTGATCCTGGCAATGAGCGTGGTGACGTATCTGCCTCGAATGCTGCCAATGGTGATCCTGGCCCGGTGGCGGTTCCCTCGCTGGTTGCTGCGGTTGCTGGAAGGATTTCCGGTGGCCGTCCTCGCCGCCTTTGCCGTGCCGCTGGTTCTCGCGCCCGAGAATCACCTGAACTTAGGTCTGCACAACCTCGGTCTGCCGGCAGCCGTCATCACGGCCATCGCCGCTATGCTCAGCCGGAGTCTGATCGTCACCGCCATCGTGGGCTCGGTGAGCATGATGCTGCTGCGCTTTGCCTTCGGTTAGGCGCCGCGGCGGCTCTCGTGCCGCGGCGGGCGGCGCGGCACACGGCTACCCGGGTCAGGCGTCGGCAGCCTGCCCCTTGCGCATGTCGATCACACGTTGGGCCTTGCCTTCGCTCCGCTCGATCGATCCGGGCTCTTTGAAGCTGACCTCCACGGAGATCCCGATGATGTCCTTGATGTTCTTCTTGATGCGCTTCTTCAGGTCGATGAGGATGTCGTGCTCTGTGAAGACCGATATTTCGTCGAGAGACAGCACGGCTTCCGACACATTCCGGTATAGGTCTGGAGAGATCTCCACCTGCACGTCCATCATGTCCATCGCGCCCTTCCGGCTGACCACCAGCCGGTAATGCGGCTCCACGTTGGGGGCCATGAGCAGCACCGATTCCACCTGGCTGGGGAAGACGTTGACCCCGCGGATGATGAGCATGTCGTCCGTGCGTCCATACACCCGGTCCATCCTCACGAGCGTGCGCCCACAGATGCACGGTTCCGGATTAAGCCTCGTGATGTCCCCGGTGCGGTAGCGGATGAGCGGTATCCCCTCTTTGGTGAGCGTGGTGATGACGAGCTCGCCCTGCTCGCCGTAATCGAGGACCTTGCCGGTGTCGGGATCGATGATCTCCGGGAAGAAGTGGTCTTCGTTGATGTGGAGGCCCGATTGGGCGTCCACGCACTCGCAGGAGACCCCGGGCCCGACGATTTCCGAAAGACCGTAGATGTCGCAGGCTTTGATGTTCCATTTCTGTTCGAGGTCGCGGCGCATCCCCTCGGACCAGGGCTCGGCGCCGAACACCCCCACGCGAAGTGGCAAGCTGGTGACGTCCATGCCCAGTTCCTGCGACACGTCCCACAGATACAGCATGAAGCTCGGAGTGCAGCAGATAACCGAGGAGCCGAAGTCCTTCATCAGCATCAGTTGGCGCTGAGTGTTGCTGCCCGAGATGGGAAGGACGGAGGCCCCGAGAAGCTCGGCTCCATAGTGAGCGCCGAGCCCACCGGTGAACAGCCCATAACCGTAGGCCACGTGGACGACGTCCTCATCGGTGGTTCCTACTCCGGCCAGCACGCGGGCCATGACTTCCGCCCACATGTTGATGTCGTTGCGGGTGTACCCGACGGTGGTCGGCTTGCCCGTGGTGCCGGAGGAGGCGTGGATGCGCACGATCTCCTTCAGAGGTACGGCGAAGAGCCCGAACGGATAGCTGTCGCGGAGGTCCCGCTTGCGGGTCATAGGCAGGCCGACGAGGTCTCCGAGTCCGCGCACTTGCTCTGGCTTTACCCCGGCTGTATCGAAGAGATCGCGATAGAACGGGACGCGCGAATAGACCCTGTTGACGAGGGTGACCAGTCGTTCGCCCTGGAGTCGCCTGAGCTCGCTGCGGCTCATGCACTCGTGTTCCCGATCTCGGATCATGATGGCGTTCCCTTCAGGATTCGTCCTCGCTGCTGATGCCGCGGCAAGGCTTCCCCTCTGCCGCCAGCCTTGAGATGGTATCGGTGGCGGGTGCGACCGTCAACCGCCGCGACGGCCGCGTTTCCCATGGGGCGACCGCGCCCACGACTTGACCTGCGTCTGCGGCTTGAACGTCGAGCGAGGAGCCTCGTGTCCGCGGCCGGCGGATTTCGCGGTACCGCCGGTCTTGGCGTCGGCGCCGGCTTTGTCGCGGCCGGCCGACGGGCCTAATGTGAACGCCGAAGGACAGATATCTTGGAGCAGGCAGTCGCCGCAACGCGGCCGTTGGCCGGTGCAGACGGCGCGCCCATGCTCGATGAGCAGGTACGTGAGCCGGAACCAGTCGTCGCGGGGCACGATCTGCATGAGCTCCGTCTCGATCTTGTTCGAGTCGTCGGACTCCACGAGGCCCAGGCGCTGGCTGAGCCGGTTCACGTGGGTGTCGACGGCGATGCCGGCGTCCGGGTCGGAAGCGAAGGCCTCGGGATAGGCGTTGCCCAGCACGATGTTCGCCGTCTTCCGGGCGACTCCAGGGAGGGTGAGGAGCTCAGCCATGGTGGCCGGCACTTCCCCGCCAAAATCGGCCAGGATCTGTTGCGCGGATTCCAGGATGTGTCTTGCCTTGTTGTGGTAGAAGCCGGTAGGCCGGACGGCCACTTCGAGTTCGGCGAGGTCGGCGCCCGCGTAGTCCTCCACCGTGCGGTACTTCTTGAAGAGCTTCGTGGTGACCTCGTTCACCTTCTTGTCGGTGCACTGTGCGGACAAGATGACGGCGACGAGCAGCTCCCACGGATTGCTGAAGCCGAGCACGATGCCGGCCTCGGAGTACTCAGACTTGAGCCTGCTGATCACCTCGGCGGCTTGAGCTTTGGGATCGTCCACCATGGTCATATCACCGCCTCCTGGCTGTCTCGCTTGGTGCAGGGCCCGGACGCCGACATGATACGGCATCTCGGCCAGGAACCGC
>JADGPI010000169.1 GCA_017882525.1 Thermoleophilia bacterium | reverse complement strand
GGGCGCCAGCGGCAAGTTCGACTACGCAACCCTCCTGCGGCTCTTTTTTCAGGGCGGCTACCGCGGTGATGTGTGCTGCGAGGTGAGCAGCATGGTCTCGAGCAAGCCCGGCTACGACCCCCTGACCGCCGCGAAATCGTGCTACCAGAACATGGCCCGCGCCTTCAAGGACGCGGACGTCCCCCGGTCCTGAGGCCGGACAGTCTTTCATCGACTCGCGCGCGTGACTCGATTCGTTATCGTTACCTGTCGGGACGGCGCGGTTCCCTCCAAAGTGTGGCTCGAGGTCGACCGCGATCCCTTTCATGATTCCCAACTTGCCTATCTCTCTAAACAAGTCTCGAAAAAAATGTTGTACGGCGAAGAATAATATTGTTAAGTTGCCTCTTCACGATATATTATTAACCAATAAGCAAGGAATTCACGGAAGGATCATATTTATCTGCGTGCTTCGCCTTCGATCCCCAGTACCCTCGTCGGCACCCCCCCTGCCGTTTCTAGTTTCGACTCTGTGATTTCCCTTGAACCCGAGCCGGCAGGGCAGTGTATCGCCCCAGTCCCGTCGGGTATTTAACCGGAGGATGATTTCGATGGCGATGGCGACCACCAGCCCGAAGACCGCGGCAACCAAGGCGACCAAGGCGAAGAAGGATGCCGACCTGAGGCTCAAGCAGGCCCAGAAGGCGGCGATCCTTCTGAAGCAGGTCAGCGACGCGACCCGTCTTCAGGTGATCATGATGCTTTCCGAGGGCGAAAAGCACGTTGGTGGGCTGTGCGAGCACCTGAACATGAGTCAGCCCGCTGTCAGTCATCACCTCGCTTTGCTCCGGCACGGCCGGATCATCGCCCCGCGCCGTGAGGGTAAGAACAACTTCTACACCCTGACGGAAACGGGCGAGGAACTCGCAAAGGTCGTGAAGTCCGTGTTGGGCTGAGCTTCGTCGCGGTGAATCGGAAGGCTCACCACAAAGTCTCGTAGGGTCCGCTGTGCGGACCGTCCCTCGCGCCCGGCCCGGACGGTCCTCGCAGCGAACCCTACGAACGCCAACGGAGCGGCTGCACCACTTGGTGCCTTTGTGGTGAAGTCTCCCCTGAAGGACGACAAGGAGGTCGTTGTGCCCAGCCCGACACGATCGCCTCAAGGTGGGCTTTCGGCGCCACGGTTTGCCTTTCTCGACGGCCTACGTGGGCTCGCCGCGTTCTACGTGCTGCTCCATCACGCGGCGCTCGAAGTTCCCGCGACGGGCTTGAGCGCGCCCGCCGGTCTGGTGCGCGGCCTGCTTCGGCACGGCCACTTCGCGGTGGCGATCTTCATCGTGTTATCGGGCTACTGCCTGATGCTTCCCGTCGCGCGCGATCCGGATCATCGGCTCCGCGGGGGCATCGTGGGTTACCTCGGTCGCCGCGCCCGACGGATCATGCCGCCCTACTATGCGGCCTTGATCGCTTGCTGGCTCCTGATCGCACTGGTTCCCGGTCTGGATCGCCTCGATCACGCGCGCTGGGACCGCGCTCTGCCGGCGATGACTCCCGGCGTCGTCGTCTCCCATCTCCTCCTGGTGCATAACCTCGACGATCGTTGGATCTTCAAGGTCGACCCGCCGATGTGGAGCGTGGCGACGGAGTGGCAGATCTACCTCCTGTTTCCCGGCCTGCTCGCCCTCTGGCGGCGTCATGGCCTCGCGACGTCGGTCGCCACCGCGTTCGCGTTCGGCTTCGCTCTCGCCGCGCTCTCGAACGCGACCGGCAACCCAGCGCTCAGCAAGCTCTGCCCGTGGTATCTGGGCCTGTTCACCCTGGGGATGGCGGGCGCGGCGACTTGTCAGGGTGGCACTGGTGGCTTGCCCACCAGTGTCCCCGGTCGATCGCACTGGTGGGCAAGCCACCAGTGCCACCCAATCATGGTAAGAGGTCGCGCTCTCGTGCCAGGCGCGATCGCGCTGGTCCTGGCTGGAGTGGCGATGGCGGGAGGAACGGATCGAGTGGTCTTGATCCTTGATCTGCTGATCGGCGCGGCGACGGCCGCGCTCATCACCCGCTGCGCCCATCTCTCGACGCGCGGTGCACAGCACCCGAAACGGCTCATCCTCCGGCTGCTGGAGCCGCGCTGGCTGGTCGGCCTGGGTTCGTTCTCGTACAGCCTTTATCTGATCCACTTCCCGATCCTGGCGGTGGGCAGCCTGATCCTGCGCGGCTGGGGCTGGGGACCGGAGCTTCGGCTGGTGGCGCTCCTGCTCGTCGTCGCGCCCCTATGTCTCGTGGCGGCCTACGGGTTTCACCGGGCGTTCGAGCGCTGGCTCTTGCCGGCGCCGGCTCCTTCGCTTGTCCGCCAGACGCCGGCCGCGCTCACTTCGGGCGCGGCCGTTTGAAGAGGTTCTGGGTTGTGCTGGCGGCGAGGCTGCTCACGACGAAGTCGTCGGCCGGAAAGTCGGCGCCCTTGTGTCCCATGTTGCCGAGCAACTCCCAGACGGCCTCGACCGTCCGGCTCGTCTGCGAGGCGATCTCGGAGACCCGCGAGGCCAGGATGTTGAGCAGCTCGGGCAGCATGACGAACGACTGGAGCTTGACGTCGCGCGGGAGGGACGACCAGGGAATGCGCTCTTCGTTCACGATATGCGTGAACTGCTCCTTCCCCTCGGGCTTATCCAGCGTGGCCGTCAGGACATGGAGCCGATACCGGCCCGCGACCTTGCCGCAGGCCAGGTGCGAGGTGACGAGCAACTCCCGGCCGTCGTCGCCGATGGCGCGCTGCTGGTCAAACGGCCGGCTCGCCGCCCAGGTGCTGATGCCGAGCTCCTCGGAGAGGAACCGATCGACGGCTTGCACCACGGAGCTCGCTTCCTCGACCGCGGAGTTCAACTGCGGAACGATCGAGCGCAGCGATTCCAATCCTTCGGATGTCTCTTGGGCCATGGTAGCGACCACTCCGGGCCTGGCCGGCCTCTCAGGCGACAAGTACGGTCCCTCCTGGACCGACTCGGGACTGTCGCGGCACTCCCGCGACTTGCGGCATCCTAATGGCATCGCTCCGTAGGTCAAGGTCAGTTCCCGAGATCGGCTCCCCGGCGCTTAATATCGCGGCTCGACCCACGCGATTCTTGCCCAAATCACCCCAATCAGGACAAGCCGGCCAATCGGCTCCCCTCGGTCGAACTGTTCCCCCCCCACCCGTCGGACCCGACCGACCGACACTTTTGTACCCATCTGGGAGGGCGAGGCTGACCTGGTGAAAAGTTGGGCTTGCCTTGGCAATTCGCCTTGTGCGATTCTGCCTTTTCCGTTGCGCTGACGCAGCTCAACGGATTTCGAGGACTCCACCGCAGGAGAGCCCGCATGGAAGCGACCATCACGGATGCCGAAACCACTCCCACTTCCAAGGATTACACGAGCCGTCCCGGTGCCTTGATCTGGTGCTTCCGAAAGAGCCGCGATCGCTGGAAGCAGAAGCACCAAGATCTCAAGGCCACGGTCAAAGCGTACAAGAACCGTGTGGCCGACCTGACCAAGAGCCGCGAGCACTGGAGGCTCAAGGCTGAGGATGCCGCCGCGCGACTCGCCACCTTGGAACGTCAAATCGCTCCGCAGCACACCGAAAGCACCGCGCCACGCGAAAAAAAAACGAGGCCGGTCTCCCCGCGCTAATCCTCAAGCCGACTGAGCAGGGCCCGGCCCGCGGTCAGCAGTATGCTCTCGGCGTGGTGCGCTGGTTCTTATCGCTGGTGCTCACCTGCCATGCGTCGATCCGTGGCGCGGCGAACGTGCTGATGTTCTTCGGTGTGGAGACCGGGTGCGACGCGATGGCTCCCGATCGTTCCACGGGCCGACTCTGGCTGCTACGAGTCGGACTGTGGGCCCTCCTGCGCCCCAAAAGGATCGGCGACGACTGGGTCTGGCTGGTGGATCATTCCATTCAGATCGGCCCGTGTAAGTGTCTGGTCGTTCTGGGTGTCCGCCTGAGCACGCTGCCTCCAGGCCGGCCGTTGTGCCACGAGGACATGGAGTTGATCGCCCTGAGACCGATGACGCACTCGACGAAGGAAGCCGTGGCCGCATGCTTGGAACAGGCCGTGGCCCAGACGGGCGTCCCCCGCGCGATCCTGGACGACCACGGAGCCGACCTCCATGGAGGCGTGGAGATTTTTTGCGGTCACCATTCCGAGACGGTGGAAGTGTACGACATCAAGCACAAGCTGGCCTGCTTGTTGAAGGCTCGCCTGGAGCGGGATGAACCATGGAAGCGCTACGCCCGCGAGTCGGGGCAGGCGAAGTGCGCGCTGCAGCAGACGGAGATGGCGTTCCTTGTCCCCCCCAGCCAGCGTACGAAATCGCGGTTCATGAATCTGGCCGAGTTGGTGTCGTGGGGCCGGAGTCTGCTGGCGCTGGTCGATCAGCCGTCGGTCCTGAACGATCACGGGATCTCCGCGGCGCGTGTGCAGGCCAAGCTGGGCTGGCTCGTCGCGTATCGCGCGGGGCTGAAGCGGTGGTCGGCCTACCATGAGCAGATCGCCGCCGCGCTGGAGTTCGTGCGCGTCCACGGGTTGTACGTGGGGGCGGGAGTGGAGTTGGCGTCGACCCTGCCCCTGGCGTCAGGGGAAGCCGGCGCGTTGCGGGAGGAAATCATCGAGTTCGTGACCCGTGAGTCCTCGAAGGCGCGGATCGGTGAGTGCCTTCCCGGCTCGACGGAGGTGCTGGAATCATGCTTCGGCAAGCTCAAGACCTTGGAATCGGGCCAGTCGAAGAGTGGATTCACGGGACTGGTCCTGAGTTTGGGTGCGATGGTCTCGAAATGGACGAGCGAGACCATCCGCGAAGCGCTGGAGCAATGCAAGGTGCGTACCGTAGAGGACTGGTGTCGTACGAAGTTGGGCCGAACGATCCAATCCCAAAGGAAGCAGGCATTCGAGGCCCTGGAAGGCGCAACAAAAATGGGATGAACGCTTTGCCGGGGCAAGCCCAACTTTTCACCAGGTCAGCCTCGCCCTCCCACATTGGAACAAGACTGTCGGGTGGTCAGGCCCGACGCCCGAGACTCCCCTCTTT
>JADGPI010000168.1 GCA_017882525.1 Thermoleophilia bacterium | reverse complement strand
TTCTCCGAATTGGGCGAGCAAAAACGACTCTTGCTCGACTACGCGCCGCTCAAGCGCCTCTAGTCGCCGGGTCCGCCGCTACCGCTTTCGATCGCCTCACTGCGCAAGGCCCCCGCGGTTCATCGGCTGCCAGGCACCATCGTGCTCGCGTTGAGCTCCCAGCAGGCTCCGAGCCGGCTTCCAGCGGGCTTCCACTAGGTCAGATGTGTCTCCTCTCGGGCATGCTTAACCGCAGACGACGTTGCACAATATAGTATATGCAATGTACGTTGCTCATGGACAAGGGCTAAAGGAAGTTTGGGAAGGATTCGACAAGGGGAAGTGGTATGAAAGTGTTGCGAAGTGGGTGATTTAGGGTTAAAGTGGGTCCATGGCAAGGGTACTACTATCTGGCGAGTTCGATCACACCCTGGATGGCAAGGGTCGGGTCACTCTGCCAGCGCGTTACCGCGAGTATTTCAGCGAAGGCGCGGTCTTGGTCCGTTTCCAAGATCGGGAGCCTTGCGTCCGCGTCTACCACCCGGACGAGTGGGCCGAGTTTGACGGAAAGTACCTGGAGTCGCTGGACGTTTTCGCCAGCCAGGACGACAGTTGGACGATGCGGTCCATCTACAGGAACCAGGATCGCGTGGAACCGGACAGGCAGGGGAGGATCCTTCTTCCACCCAAGCGTGTCCAGGAATTGGGGCTTTCGGGGAAAGTCAAGATCCTAGGCAACCGCACCCACCTTGAGATATGGGATCCGGCCACCTTGGCCGCACTTGAGCAAGGGGAGGGTCGCGATGCCTAGCACAGCAGCTTCTTTCGCGACGGAGATGGCTATGGCTCATGTCCCAGTGCTCACTCAGGAACTGCTCGACCTGCTGGATCTTCGCCCCGACAGTCGCGTCGTCGACTGCACTTTCGGCGCCGGCGGTCACGCCGCCGCAGTCGCCGCGTGCCTGGGTCCGGACGGTCTGCTCATCGCTTGCGATCGCGACCCGGTGGCGGAGGACTATTACCTCGATCTGAGGGCTAGCTTTGCCTGCCAATCGAGCTTCTATCTCGGCAATTTCGCGAGTACGCTATCGATGCTGGGCCAGGAGGGATTCCGCGCCACCCATGTCTACATGGACCTTGGCGTCAGCAGCATGCAGCTCGACACGCCGGATAGGGGTTTTTCCTACAGCTACGACGCGCCTCTTGACATGCGCATGGATCCGTCGCTACCCCTCACCGCGGCGGATATCCTCAACACCTGGGACGAGGTAGCGCTCGCCGATATCTTCAGCCGGTATGGGGAGGAGCGCTATTCGCGCCGCATCGCGCGGACCATAGTCGCCCGACGGAGCAGGACACCCTTCGCGCATACATCCGAACTTGTGGACACCATCAAGGCGGCTATACCTACCCCGGCCCGCTTCGGTGCTGGGAATCCGGCACGCCGAGTGTTCCAGGCCCTTCGGATCGAGGTCAACGACGAACTGGGCAGCCTTGGTCGCTCACTGCCTGAAGCTTTCGCTTTGCTCGAGCGGGGCGGGGTCCTGGCTGCTATCAGCTTCCATTCCCTGGAGGATCGGATAGTCAAAGAGTTCTTCACGGGGAAGGCCCGGGCGTGCACGTGCCCGCCGGAGTTCCCCGTGTGCATTTGCGGGGGAAGGGCCACCGGCGAGTTGCTCGCTTCGAAAGCCGTGGTTCCCGGACCACGAGAGATTGAACTGAACCCGCGCTCGAGCTCGGCCAAGTTGCGGGCCCTGAGGAGATTGTGATGGCCGCCTCGACGATGTCGCAGTGGGTGGAGGCCTGGGAGCAGGACCTCGTGCCCTCGGAGGCGGCTCGTCGCAGCTCCGAACGTCTCACCGCCCGATCCCAGACGGCACGATACTACGGACGGCAGGCGACCGCGAGGTTGCCGGAGCCTGTTTTTGAGGTGGAGAAAGCCGCGAGGCCGGCGTTGCAGCTCAGTGTCATCACCAAGCGCCGTCCGCTATGGGGAGCGATCGTGATATCTCTTGCGTTCGTGGCCCTATTGCTCGGAGCCGCGGTGATAGGCCCGGTGCTTCTCAACTCGGCCTCTGCCAGCGTGGAATACAAGACGGCTCAACTGGAACGCCAGCAGCAGCAGTTGTCGGCGGCCGCCTCGTCCCTGAATGCGGAGATCTCGGGACTTGGAGCTACGGGGCGCGTCTCTGCTGCGGCGGGCAAGCTCGGTCTTGGGCCGGCGCCCAAAGTGCATTACCTGCAGCTCGGATCAGGAGCGGCAGCAGCGAAGGGTGATACTACAGTAGCCGGGCGATGAATCTGCGCCGCGCCAACAAGCGCCTGGCGCTGGTCATCGGGCTCTCCCTCGTATTCCTCGTGGCTCTTTTTGGACGGGCTTTTTATATCCAGGTGGTCGCCGCGGAAGGCTTCAAGGCCAAAGCGACCGTTCAGGAGCAGCGCTCCGTCAAGCTCACTGCGTCTCGGGGCTCTATCTTGGACCGCAACGGCGACCAACTCGCGGTCTCGAAGCCCGCGGCGACCGTCTACGCGACGCCGTACCAAGTGAAGAGCGCCGACCGGGCCGCCATTGCGACACAGCTGAGCGCTATTCTTGGCTTACCGCAAGAAGAGTTGCTCACCAAGCTCTCCGACGGTGGTGGATTCGTATACCTGGCCAGAAAAGTCGATACCACGCTGGGAGACAAGGTCAAAGCGCTCAAGCTGGCGGGCATCGGGGTGTTGAGCGAGGACAAACGTGTATATCCCAAGGGAGCGCTCGCTCCTCAGGTGCTGGGCTTCGTGGGTGTAGACAACGTCGGCCTCTCAGGCCTCGAGAAACAATACAACGACCAGCTCTCGGGCAAATCCGGCGAGGAGAAGGTGGTTCGGGATGCTTCCGGGAATCGCCTTGCAACCCTCTCCGACACGGAGCCGCAGCCGGGCTCCCCCCTCAAGCTCACCATAGATGACGAGATCCAGTACGAGACAGAAAAGGTGCTGGCGCAGGCCGTCAAAGACTACTCAGCGAAGAGAGCTTGTGCAGTGGTCCTCGATCCTAACACCGGGGAAGTGCTGGCCATGGCGAACACTCCCGCGTTCGACACCAACACCTTCAGCACGGCCAAGCCGGAAGATCAGCGCAACTCGGCGGTGAGCGACCAGTACGAGCCCGGCTCAACCTTCAAGACGGTCGTGGTTGCGGCTGCGCTGGAAGCAGGCCTGGTGACGCCGCAGACCAACTTCAAGCTAGGTCCCACCATTCAGGTCTACGACCGGGTCGTGCACGAGGCGCACGAGAACGTACCCGCGGTCCGCAACCTGACAGTCACCGACATCCTGGCCCAGTCGTCCAATGTGGGCGCCGTCGAGCTGGGGCTGGAAGTGACCAAGGGCCCGCTCGTAGACATGATCAAGCGCTTCGGCTTCACTCAGAAGCTGGGGATAGACTTCCCGGGGGAGGCTCCGGGGATGATGCTGTCACCCGACAAATGGTCGGGCACTACTATCGCCAACGTCCCCATAGGGCAGGGGATCTCGGTTACCCCGTTGCAGATGGCCTCGGCCTATGCGGCCATCGCGAACAACGGAGTCCTCGTGCAACCCCACCTAGTGCTCGACGGCAAGAAGTATTGGACTCGCGAGGTGATATCGCCGGCGGTAGCGGCGCAGCTGCGCGAGATGCTCACCCAGACAGTGGAAGTGGGTACGGGCAAAGCTGCCAGGATCACCGGCTACCAGGTGGCGGGCAAGACCGGCACGGCGCAGAAGGTCAAGCCGGGCGGCGGCTACGCGACCGATAAATTCGTCGCTTCGTTCGTGGGCATGGTCCCCTCGAGCGCGCCGCGGTTGGTGATCCTGGTCGTGATAGACGAGCCTTCCACCGAACATCTAGGGGCGGAAGTAGCCGCGCCGGCTTTCGAGAAGATTGCTGACTTTTCGCTCAAACGACTGGGCATTGCGCCCAGCACCGGCAAGTAGCCCGGGGCCCTCGCCCGGGATGATCTTAGCGACGGGGCGGAGAAGACCCCTGTGATAGAATCCCGACACGTGAGACTCATTGACCTCTTCGCGGGCGTCGAGGTCGACCGCGTCGTCGGCGACCCAGACGTCGAGATATCCTCTCTCAGCAATCGCAGCGACCTTGCCTGCGGTGGTTGCCTCTTCTTCTGCGTTCCCGGATTCGTGCGGGATGGGCATGACTTCGCGCCGGATGCCTTGGCCCGTGGGGCGGCCGCTCTCTGTGTGGAACGCCCGTTGGACCTTCCCGCGACCCAGATAATCGTCCGGTCGGTCCGCGAAGCCATGGGACCGGTGGCCTCGCGCTTCTATGGAGACCCGAGCGCCCGCCTGATTGCGGTGGGCATCACAGGCACCAACGGGAAGACGACCTCTGCCCACTTGACTGCGCATTTGCTGGATGATGCCGGGCTGCGCGCCGGGCTCATGGGCACGGTGGAGCGCCGGGTGGGCGGACGAGCGCTCCCCGCGGGCCGAACGACGCCCGAGGCTCTCGACATCCAGCGTGACTTCTCTCAGATGGTCGACGCGGGAGACCGCTCTGTGGTGATGGAGGTATCTTCGCATGCGCTCGAGTTGGGCCGCGTGCGGGGGACGACCTTCAGAGCCGTCGCTTTCACGAATCTCACCCAGGACCACTTAGACTTTCACCATTCTCTCGAGGCCTATTTTGCTGCCAAGAGTCGCCTCTTCTTCGATCGGGACTTCAGCTGCGCAAACCCGGTAGCCGTCATCAACGTCGACGACCCCTTCGGGCGCGAACTCGCGCGCAGGTATCCCTTCGAGCGTCTCATCACTTTCTCGTGCGCGGCAGCGCCGACTGACTGGCCCGAGCCGCATTTCGAGATGCGGGAGTTCGAGATGGACGCTTTGGGCACTCGTGGGAAGCTCGTGGTGAGAGGGCCATTGGGACCCGTGGTCCGTGAGGTGCGCACGCAACTCGTGGGAAGCTTCAACGTCGCGAACACGCTCACTGCCCTCGGGATCGGGATCGGAGTGGGGTTGGAGCTAGACGGCATGCTGAGCGCTCTCTCGAGCTTCCCGGGAGTCCCGGGAAGGATGGAGAGGGTGGACGCAGGGCAGCCGTTCGGCGTGCTCGTCGATTATGCGCACACTCCGGACTCGGTGTGCAACGTGCTGGCCACCGCCCGGGGATTCACCCGGGGTCGGATCATAGCTGTACTGGGCTGTGGGGGCGACCGTGACCGCGGCAAGCGTCCAAAGATGGGGCGGGAGCTGGAGATGAGAGCCGACCTCGCTGTGATCACGTCCGATAACCCACGTACCGAAGATCCGCAGGCGATCATCGCGGACATGCTCAGCGGATTGGAATCGCCCGCGGACGCCTTGGTCGAACCCGACCGGCGACATGCGATACGGCTCGCCATCCAAGAAGCCCGGGCCGGCGACGTGGTGTTGCTTCTCGGGAAAGGGCATGAATCGGGGCAGGAGTTCGCCGACAGGACGGTCCCCTTTGACGATCGGGACGTTGCGCGACAGGAGATAGTCGGACTGCGGGAGCAGGGTCGGTGATCACCTTGAGCGCGACAGAGGCGGCAGCGGCCCTCGGGGTTGACTCACCGCGGTGTGCAGTCGCCGGAGTGTCCATAGACAGCCGGTCGGTACAAGTCGGCGACCTCTTCATCGCCTTGGCGGGCGAACGGTTCGACGGCCACGACTATGTCGTCCAGGCGCTGGCCGCCGGAGCCTGTGGGGCGCTCGTCGAGGAGAGCACTTGGAAACAAGGGGAGGGGGTGCTTTCCGCCCGGGAGCGGAGCCTTGTCTTTCCGGTCAAGGACACGCTGGCGGCACTTGGCTCGCTGGCCCGGGCGGTGCGACGCAAGTCAAGAGCCCAGGTCATCGCGGTAACGGGCAGCGTGGGGAAGACCGGCACCAAGGATCTCATCGGCTCGATGGGGGCCCGGGTGTGCCGTGTTGCCCTCACGGCTGCTAACCAGAACAACGAGATCGGCGTGCCACTGACCCTTCTTTCCCTCGATTCCGACACCGAGTTGGTCGTGGTGGAGATGGGCATGCGCGGTCGCGGGCAGATCGCCGCTCTGGCTCGCATCGCCGAACCGGACGTCGGCATCGTCACCAACGTGCATGCAGTTCACCTGGAGCTTGTGGGTTCTCTGGAAGACGTGGCTGAAGCTAAGGCCGAGCTTTTCTTCGGAATCCGGCAGGGCGGCGTGGCGGTGTTGCCCTACGACTCGCCCTCGTTGGACACGCACGCCGCGGCCGCCGCGCGTCCGATCGTCCATTTCGGGTTCGGGCCAGCCTCGGAAGCCGCAGAAGTACGAGGAGAGTTTGGACCGGACGACGGGCGCCCGAGCCTGCGCCTCTTTTGGCCTGAAGGCTCGATCGAAGTGGAGACTTCCTTCTCGTCGCGACATCGCATGGAGAATGCCGTGGCTGCGGCGGCCGGCCTCTATGCCGCGGGCTTACCGTTGGAAAAGTGCGCGCAAGGGTTGAGCTCGGCGACCTTTACGCCCTCCCGTGGCGACGTGGTCGAGTTGCCGGGCATCACGATTGTGAACGACACATACAATGCGAGTCCTGCCGCGACACGGGCAGCCATCGACGACCTGATGGATCTCGTGGCCAAGCGTGGGGGCCGTGCCGTCGTGGTTTTCGGCGACATGCTGGAACTGGGGCCGGAGGCCGCGAGATACCATTGGGAGGTGGGGGCGTACGCCGCCGAGGCCGGGGTCGTGTCCTTTTGGGGAGTCGGCCCGCTTTCTCGGCATGCGGTGGAGGGTTTCGGTTCCTATAGTAAAGCTGAAGCTAAAGTCGATACTTTGACCGTGCTCGGGAGCGGGGAGGCATCGCACGTTGAGAGTCTGGCTTCCGGCGGCGAGGACGTTCTCGACAACCTGCGGAGCGGCGACGTGGTCTTGATGAAAGCTTCGCGGAGGATGCACTTGGAGGCCCTGGTGGACGCCGCGGCCGCGCGATTCGGCACCGTCGCCGAGAGAGCGCGCGGGCCGATAGAGCGGGGGGGCTGAGCGATGGGCCGCATCCTGGTCTCGACGCTGGTATCTCTCGTGATCGGCCTCGCCGTGGGCCCGAAGTTCATCCGCTGGCTTCGGAGCCGTGGGATCGGCCAGAACATCCGCGAACTGACGCCAGAGCGACACAGCGCGAAGCAAGGGACGCCGACCATGGGTGGGCTTCTGATCTTGGTCTCGGCTCTCGTGCCCTACCTTATCTTCGGTACGAAGACGGTGATCGGTCTCGTCGTGTTCCTGCTGGTGTTCGGCAATGGTGCGATCGGTCTCGCCGACGACCTCCTGAAGCAGCGGCGTCAAAGGTCCCTCGGCCTTAGCGGTAAGAGCAAGCTCTTGATGCAGGTCCCTCTCGTGGTGATAGCCGTGTTCGTGGCCTTGCATTTCGGCGGAGCCGACGTGCGTCTGACCGTACCCTTCGTTCGGGCGGGATTGGGCATAGGGCTCTTCTACTACGTCTTCGCTTTCATCCTGATCTCCGGGTTCTCCAATGCGGTCAACCTCACCGACGGGCTGGATGGGCTGGCCGCCGGGGCGGTGGCAGTGTGTCTATTCGCCTATGCAGGCATCGCCTATCTTCGCGGCGAGACCGACCTCGCCGTGCTTGCTTCCAGTCTGACGGGAGCCTGCATCGGGTTCCTCTGGTACAACACTCATCCGGCGGAAGTCTTCATGGGGGATACGGGCTCACTGGCCCTAGGGGCCGGACTCGCGGGGCTTGCCGTTGCCACGGGGACAGAGCTCCTGCTGCTGCTGGTGGGAGGACTCTTCGTGATGGAGGCGCTGAGCGTAATGATCCAGGTGGTCAGCTTCCGGTACTTCCACAAGCGCGTCTTTCTCATGACTCCCATCCACCATCATTTTGAGCTGAAGGGTTGGTCGGAGACCAAGATCATCGTCCGTTTCTGGATGATCTCCGCCTTGCTGGCCGCCGCCGGCTTTAGCCTTTTCTACATCAGCCACCTCCACTTCTCATTGCCGGGCTTCTGACCATGGGTTCCGCATCGCGTGGTGCAGTTCTTCCCGTCTTCATGGGGAGGGTGCTTGTTGTCGGTGCCAGCCGCTCCGGTGTGGCCGCGGCGATCGCACTCGCGCGTTCGGGCAGGCAGGTGACCCTCAGCGACCATAAGCCTCAGGATGAGCTTAATGGCATCGCGGGCGCCGAGTTGGAGGGTGTAGTGTTCGCCCCGCAAGCGACCGCTCTCGGTCTCCTTTCCGGCACGGACTTGGTGGTGAAGAGCCCCGGAGTGCCGGGTGAAGTGACTCTGATCGCGGAGGCTCGGCGGTTGGGAATACCCGTGTGGAGCGAGATCGAGCTGGCCTATGCGCTGTGCGCGAATCCCTTCGACGCCATTACAGGGACGAACGGAAAGACGACGACCACGGCGCTTCTGGGACATCTGTTCGCGACTGCCGGTCGTCCGGCGCGCGTGTTGGGGAACATCGGGACGGCCGTCACCTCGGCTTTGAGCGACCTGTCTCCGCAGGACGAACTGGTGGTGGAGGTGTCCAGTTTTCAGTTGGAGGACATCCACGAGTTCCGGCCGGCCGCCGGTGTCTTCCTCAACCTGACTCCCGACCATCTCGACCGTCACGGATCCATGGAGCGGTACATGTCCTGCAAGGCGAACCTGTTCGCGCGTCAGGGGCCGGACGACGTTGCTGTGCTCAATCTGGCCGATCCTGCTGTGGCAGGGTTCGGCCGAGAGCTTGCTGCACGGCCTGGGGGGCCACGGGTCGTCTTCTTCTCAGCCATGGGCCGGGATCCAGCGCGGCTGGGTCGCGCTTCTGGGGCGCCGGCCGCGGACGTGCCTGAGCCCGATTTTTGGGTGGACCAAGGCTGGATGTACCTTGTGGGCAAGCGCAGCCTGGAAGTGGTGGAGCTGCAACTGCGGGGGCTCCACAACATGGAGAACTGTCTTGCGGCGGCCGCCGTGGGGCTCGCGCGGGGGCTGGAGAAAGAGGCCGTGTTGGAGGGGCTCCGTACGTTCGCCGGGGTCGCTCACCGCCTAGAACGGGCAGGAATCGTCGGCGGGGTGACGTATGTCAACGATAGTAAGGCGACCAATGTAGAGGCGACGCTCAAGGCGCTGGACGCGTACCCGGAGCGCACGCATCTGATCTTGGGCGGCCGGGACAAAGCGTCGGACTACAAGCCGGTCGCCCGAGCCTGTGCGGCGAGCTGCAAAGCCGTCTACTTGATCGGAGAGGCTACGCCGCTCATCGAAGCGGATTTCAGAGAAGTGCGCGATGGAGAAGGCCGGACCGACGTGCCGCTGCCTGAAGCGCTCGGGGATCTTGAGAATGCGGTGCGTGCGGCAGCCGGTCGGGCGAGATCTGGGGACACAGTACTGCTTGCGCCGGCCTGCGCGAGCTTCGACCAGTACGACAACTTCGAGGAGCGCGGTGAGCATTTCAGAGCTATCGTCTTGGAGCTGTCACGTTCGGCGGGTAAGAGCAAGGGGTCCTGAGCCGAGGACGGTCCCGTGAGCTCTGCGCAGGCAAAAAGGACGCGTCCTGCCGGCGCCCGCCAAATGGAGCGGGGCACCGCCGTCGCGGCATCGGGGCGTCCGGATCGCCGGCCCACCTCGCCGCGTGTAGAGCCGCGGACCGGGCAAGGCGCGACCGCCAAGACGACGGCGCGCAGTCCTGCACGGCCTCGCGCTGCTCTCATATCGTCTGCGCCCGTTGCTTACCATGCGGTGTGGGTGGTCACCCTCATCCTCCTGGTATTGGGCTTATGCATGGTTCTTTCCGTCTCCGTGGCCACCGCTTTCGCGCGGGCCAACGGTGACAAGTTCCTTTACGTGAAGGAGCAGGCGGTGACAGCGGCGATCGGTCTGGTGCTCATGTTCATCGTGTCCCGCATCGACTACCGCAAATGGCGGCGTGTATCGATCTTGATGCTGGGCGCCGTCGTGTTCTTTCTTCTTCTGATCCACGTCCCTGGAGTCGGTCACAGCGCCGGCGGCTCGGCAAGCTGGATCCCCATCGGCCCCTACAATTTCCAGCCGTCTGAATTCGCGAAACTCGCCGTGGTGCTTGCCGGTGCCTACCTTTTGTCGGCCAAACGAGCCCGTTCCGGAGGCTTCAACGCCCTGATGTGGCCTTTCGGCGCGGTGGCGTTCGGCGTGTGCGGGTTGATCGTCCTTGAGCCCGACCTGGGGACGGCCTTGATTATCGCGGGGCTGGCGATGGGGCTATTGTGGCTCGCCGGGATGAGACAGTGGCAGTGGTTCTCGCTGGCCGGTGTCGGCATCTTCGTCACGGGGATGCTCACTCTCGCAAGGGTTGCCGCCTTGAATCGCGTCCTCGCTTTCCTCGATCCCTTCGCGGACCCTCAAGCGAAAGGGTACCAACTGGTCCAATCGCTCCTTGCGCTGGGTCGGGGTGGTTGGTTCGGTGCCGGTCCGGGAGCCAGCATCCAGAAATTCAGCTACCTTCCCAAGGCTCACACGGACATGATCTTCGCGATCTTGGGGGAGGAATTCGGGCTTCTGGGGGTAGGTTTCGTGGTGCTGCTCTTCGGGCTTTTCGCTCTTGCCGCTTGGCGCCTCGCCCGCAAGTGCTCCGACCCCATGGGCAAGTTGCTCATCGCAGGTTGCTGTATGCTCGTGACTCTCGAGGCCGTTGTGAACATGGGCGGCGTGTTGGGAGCTATGCCGCTGACCGGGGTGCCTCTGCCGTTCATCAGCTTCGGACGCAACAACCTGCTGGTGATGTTCGTCGCCGTGGGTCTCATCCTCTCGGTGGGGAGGTTCGCGTCTTCCGCGCCTGGAGCGGCCCTTTCTGAGGAGTACAAGAATGTCACGGATATTGATCGCCGGAGGCGGGACAGCGGGACACGTCGTCCCCGCCCTAGCCATAGCTGACGTCCTCTCGCTCCGCGGGCACGAGGTGACCTTCTGTGGCACCGGCCACGGGATGGAGCGAGACCTGGTCCCTCGGGCCGGGTACCGCTTCGCCGAGGTGCGGATCCGCGGCTTCACGCGCAGTCTGGGCGTGTCCACGCTGCGCACACTGGGCTCTCTGCCTCTGGCGGCGGTCGACGCGTGGCGGCTGCTGCGAGACCTGCGGCCGCACTGTGTAGTAGGGGTGGGAGCCTACGCCTCCGGCCCGGTGGTGGCGGAGGCGGCGGTCAGAGGCACACCCGCCGTTGCTGTGGAGATGGACTCGCACATGGGCTGGACCAACCGCATCCTCAGCCACCTGGTCGACCGTGTCTGCCTGTCCTTCCCCGACCCGGCTCGAGAAGGAGGCAAGTTCGTCTACACCGGCAGGCCCATGCGGCCGTCGCTGCTTGAAGCCTCGCGCGAGGAGGGTCTTGCCCGTTTCGGCTTGGACCCCTCACGACCTGTGCTCCTTGTGTTCGGGGGGAGCCTGGGAGCGCACAGCCTGAACGAGGCTGCCGTCGCGGCGTTCGCTCGTTCCTCAGGGCCTCTGCAGATCATTCACGTCACCGGAGAGCGCGACTACCCGGGCGTGGCCAGGAACCTCTCGAGTCCGGATGCGAATCCGAATTACCAGGCCTATCCTTTCTTGGACGACTTCCCCAAGGCTCTGGCTGTAGCTGATGCAGCCGTCTCGCGCGCCGGGGGGTCCGTCGCGGAACTGCTCGCCCGAGGGGTGCCTTCACTGCTGGTGCCGTATCCCCTGGCCGCCGGAGACCATCAGACGAAGAACGCTGAGACGGTCGCGGCCGCCGGGGCGGCGATCGTAACGCGGGACAGTGAATTGACGCCCGATCTACTCGTCGATCGGGTGAAGATCCTCCTCGATCCGGATGTGAACCTTTCCATGCGGAAAGCCGCTGTGGGGCTGGCTCGACCGGAAGCAGCTACCCGCATCGCCGACGCCATAGTAGAATTGGCCTCCGCCAAAGACGGGGAGAAGAGATGACTGAGACCGGCTCCGCGGACACC
>JADGPI010000023.1 GCA_017882525.1 Thermoleophilia bacterium | reverse complement strand
CCGAGATATCGCGAAGGATTCGTTCGAGCATCGCGGTCGAGCGGCCCGCATTCGCAAACTCCTCGACGCCCATCAGGAAGGACAAGTCCTCCGACATGTACACGCTCATCAGTTCCCATGCGATCTGCTCGGAATCGGCATCCGGCCGGATCGTCCCCTCGACTTTTCCTTGCTCGACGGTGCTGGCGAGCGCTTCGACACTCGCCAGCTGCCGAACTCGGATACGCTCTCGGAGTCCCGCTTCGGGCGGAGCGGCGACGAACTCATAAAGGGGATAGACGAAACCGTCTTCCTCGGAGAGCACCGAGGCCCAGTGAGCACGACCTACTGCGCGCAGACGCTCGATAGCTCCGGTCTCATGCCTGGCGAAGAGGGCGTGGTTGGCGCGATCGAAAGCGACTTCCAGAGCCGCAAGCAGCATCTCTTTCCTGCTCGCAAAATGCTTGTAGAGGGTCTTCTCCGAGACACCGGCCGCGGAAGCTATGCGCGCCGTCGTGGTACCGGGGACCCCGTGGGTCGCGACCAGGTCCAGGGTGACCATCACGATCTGCCTTCTTCTCTCCGCGCCCGTCATCCGCGTCGGCCGAGTCTTCGAGGCCGTCGTCCGCGTTGGTCCCATTACTCCCTCATCACCTCGTCTACCGGCCACAAGACTTCACACCGCGGCTCGAATCGCTGCTCTCAGCCGGCACGCCGTGACCGCCGTCACCTGTGACCGCGTGCGCGGGTTCTGCCGCACCCGAAGGCCCCCCCTATCGCGAGAGTACCACCTTGGAGCCCATCTCGATGCGAGCTGCAAAGGCGGGACAGAAACGGCCGCGCCTCCCCGGGAAAGGGAGAGCGCGGCCGATTTGCACAACGGATCGACCTGGGCGACGGGTCGAGGTCGGTCGGACAACCCGTCCTCTCGTGCGGTAGGCGTCGAACCGATGCTTACGGGCGGGCCGGCTTCGGGGGCGCAAGTGCCACGAAAGGCACGTAAGTCCCCGCGTTGTTCATGCAGTACTTGTAGGTGAGATCGCCCAACATCGAAAGCACGCCGGCCACGAGCAGACCGGCTCCCCCGACAGAAACCGGGTAGCTTACGATGACCAGTATCGCCGGAACGACTACCCCGACGGCGACGGCGCCCACCCAGAAGATCAGAGCGTCGCGGCCTCGGAGGAAGACTGTCAGCGATCGAGCAACCGTCTCGTTGCTGCGGCTCGTGGCTACCTCCATGAGGAAGAGGAAGATTGTCGCCACGGTCGCGGCCAGCCACCAGCCCTGCACTTGGTGCCCGAAGTCTTTAGACGTGAAGGCAAGGCCCACAAGGGCCAAGGCCGCGCCGCCCCTGATGCCGATGGCGATGTATTCCACCGGCAGGATCGGTGAGTGCCACAAAGCCACCGCCTTAGCCACGGCGTATACAAAGCCCTTGTAAAGGAAGACTCCAGCCATGCCGATGAGCGAAAACACCAGCATAATCACCCCGAAGGCCGAGGAGGTGCTCCATGGCGCGCCGTGCAAGTACACCGGCGCAATGTAGAGCGCCCCAGTGGGCACGAATACGATCATCGCCCAGAGCCCTCTGCTGATCCAGGAACTGCGCGGTCTGAGGATCATCTTCCAGGCCCGCTCTGGATGGCCGAGAAAGCCCAGATGGACCATCCCGCCCAAGACCACCGCGAAAAGACCCATCAGCGAGGCCAGTGGGTAGTGCAGCACCAGCCCAACGAGCCAAGCTCCCGCGCCGACCCCGGAAAGGAAGTGGGCCGCAACCAGTAGGATCCCTCGGCCTTCCGCCCATACCCGTTGGGGGCGGTACACCGCCTCCATGTCCGCATAGAGCTCAAGTCTCTGCTGACTCATCGCAACTCCTTAGGTGCCGCTATGCGGGCAAGTAGTAGACCGAGGGCTCGGTGCCCATTTCCACGAGCAGCTGGAACGCATGGCCGCGCTTCACCAGCTTGCTCACCTCACTGTCGGGATCGTCGAGATCGCCGAAGATGCGCGCCACCGCGGGGCAGTTCGACACGCATGCCGGCTCGACACCACGCTCCACGCGATCCACGCAGAAGTTGCACTTCTCCACAGTGCCCGCGCTGTGTTTCTTGTAGCCGACTTCCTCATACGGCGTGAGGCCTTGCCCAGGATAGTAGGCCCGGATCTGATCCAGATAATACCGGGCGTGGTAAGGACAAGCCGTCATGCACGAGCGGCAACCCACGCATTTTTCTGCGTCCACCACCACGATGCCGTCTTCCTCGCGCTTGTACGTGGCTCCTGTGGGACAAACGGCCACGCAACTAGGCTCGTCACAGTGGTTGCAGAGCATAGGCAGGTATATCTGCTCCGTGTCTGGGTATTCGCCTCGCTCCACCCGGAACGCCCAGGCGTAGAGGACGCCCGGCGGCGTCGCGTTCTCCGATTTACAGGCTACCTGACAGGCATAGCAGGCGATACACCGCTTCAAATCGATGACCATTCCATAACGCATGAGAACCGTCTTCTCCTTTCAACAAGGCCGGGGATTCAGTCTGCTTCCGCCTGCGGCCCTGTCACCTTGGTGACCTTGACCTTCACACACAGATCCAGGTTCAAGGAGAGGGTGTCCATATGCTCGAAGTCCTGCTTCAGCAGCCGGTTGAAGTTGACACCTTTACCCGGCTTGTTGGCCAAAGGCAGACCTTTCGCCCAGTGACCGCCGTGTCCGGAGACAACCACCACGCCCGGGTGCAGTGCCTCGGTGAGTCTGGCCTTCCCGCGCACGCTCTGGCCGTTGGCGGCCGACTCGAGCTCCACCCAATCGCCGGTGGCGATGCCTTTCTTACGGGCGGTCTCTGCGTTGATATTGATGCCGCTCGCGTACGAGTCGATGGAGGAGACCTCGTCGAGCCACGCGTTGTCACCGGTCATAGTGAACGATTGAAAGGGCACCCGGAAGTAGGTGGCGGTCATGTCGAACTCAGGCCGCTTTTCCGTGTGCGATGCGCACGGACGCCAATCGGGCATCGGCTGGTAGTCGTCCAGGTCCAAGTACTCGTACAGCCCCGTCTCCTTTTGGATGTCCCGCAAGATGTCTTTGAACGTGAGGAAGTGCTCGAAGTAGACGGGGATGCGGCATTTCACATACGGATCCCAATACGTCTCCTCGGCTTTCTTGGGCCAAGCAAGGATCCCGTGCTCTCTCATATACTCGAGCCCGAACTGCTCCCCGAACCACGACTTGTAGCGGCGGTCGGTCAGGTCTTCCACCGTGTACTTGGTGTCACCCTCTAGAAGATACGGCTCCCGGAAGGAGAAAGACACGTTCGTGACCGCGTTGAGGTCGGCTCGCATGCCCAACCGGTCGGCGAGCTCGAGAAGGACCGCGGTGGCCTGGCGGCGCTCGTGGATCGGTTCGACGACCGGCTGACGCAGCGGATACGACCAAGCATCGGTGGCGCAGCCGTTGGCCATCCAATCGGCGTTGATATCGAGCCGCTCGAGGTAGCTGGCGTCCGGCAGCACGATGTCCGACAGCTCGGCCGATTCGTCCATGAAGATGTTGAAGTTCACCGTGAAGACATCCTTGAAGAACCCTTGCACCACATCCGGGTCGGAAAGGCTCATCGCGAAGTTGGTGGACAGCATCACGTGGACCGCGGGCTTGTAGTCGATGCCGTACTTGGCCGGATCCTGCGCCACTAAGGGCAGCATCGGCGTGTTCCCGTGAGACGGCGGAATGAGTTGCGCGAGACCGAGGTCTTGGGGCTTCTTCGGATAGACGGGAGGCCAGGGCTGCGAGGGGGGGACCACCCAGCGGCCGGTCACCAAGAGGCCATCGGGACCTTCATGGGGGCTCCACTTGGGGTACCCGGTATCCGGATGGCCCACTGAGCGGGCGTTGATGCCGACGTAGCTCCCCGGCACCGAGCGAATGCCAAGAACCGCGCTGAGCAGCTCGAACGCCATGCTGGTCTGCGACGCATGCTTGTGAGCCTGTGCTCCCTTAAAGTATGAGAGCGCGACCGGACGGAACGGCAGAGTAGCGCCTTCCAGCTCGATGGTCTCGCCGATCCGTGCCGCGTCGCCCACCTCCCGGGCGAGCCGGCGGATGGTCTCCGCGGGCACATCGCTGATCTCTGCCGCCATCTCGGGCGTGTAGGTCTTGACGTGCTCCTTGATGAAGTTGAAGGCGCTCCGCACCCGCTGACCGTCGATGATCTCATCGACGTCGAGGGCGATGTGCCCGAATTTGGCGTCGTATGGCCTGGCCTTCGCGTCGGCTGCGTCCCACATCTGCGGTTTGTCATCCGCGTTGCGTAGATAGCGGCCGTCCTCCTTGATCAGGTAGGGCGCGTTGGTGTCGTGCTCCAGATACTCCCTGTCCATGATCCCGAGTTCGTTGAGCAGAAGATTCGCCATGGCGAGAGCCACGGCGGCGTCGGTGCCGGGACGGATGGGCACCCATTCGTCCGCACTTTGGGCGGGCATACCCCTCCACGGGTCGAGCACCACGTGCTTCATCCCCCGGGCACGGGCCTCGGCCATCTTGCGAACCGTGGTGTTGACGCCGTAGTAGGCCCCGGTACCCACCGGAACGCCGAAGTTCAGGAAGTAGTTGCAGTAGTTGAAGTCTGGCTGGCAGACCCAGGCCGCGTGCGTCAGGCCGCCGATGAAGTGCTTGCCGCTCGCGCAATGGTTACCGGCGCCACCCACAAAGATGTTCGGCGTGCCATACGCCACGGCGAACGCCTCCAGCGTATAGGACTGCGGACCCCCATTCACCCCGAAGCTGGCGACGAACGTGCGGGCATCGTCCTCCCGCGCGGCCTTCAGCTTCTCGGTGATGGTGTCGAGGGCCTCGTCCCAGGAGATGCGCTCCCACTTGGGGTCCACGCCGATCCCTTTCTCGGGATTGGTGCGTTTGACCGGGTAGTTCAGGCGGTTAGGGTCGTAGAGGATGTTGATCCCACTCAAGCCCCGGGCGCAGATCCGGCCTTTGGTCAACGGGTCGTCGGGGTTGCCCTCGATCTTGGTTACCACCCCATTGACCCTATGGGCCTTGATGGGGCAGAAGGAGAAGCAATTGCAGCATACCGACGTTATCCATACGTCTTCTTGCACAGTTTCTTTTTGCATGAGGCCGACTCCGTTCTGCCAGATTGCATGAGCCCCGATCGAGCGTTCTCCCCTATCCTCCGCCTAAAGCCTATCCGCCACCCGCAGCCGCGAACACGATAATCCGAACCCCTGCAGCATCTCCCGAAGGGAGTGTCTCGTCCAGATCGGAGATCATCCTTCCTCCGGCATAGATCTTTACGAAGCTCAAGAGACCCTCGCGGCCGAACAGCCGCTCGCGAAACGCCGGACCGAACCGTTCCACCATGCTTTCGAGCAGGTCGCGAAAGGTGGCTTCGCCTCCGTCCGGCAGATTCACCTCTACACGGCTTTCCTTCACAAGGTCGCGAACGACCCCGTAGAGCTCGACAGCGATGGTGGGTGAGCTCACCCCTGTTGCCCCCTTCTCGCTCGCTGCACAAATCATAGTTAGCGCATGCTACCTTAGCGAGCGCTAACCATCAAGGGTGGCATCGCCCACGGTCTTTGAAATCTATTGTCCCAAGGCCGGCCGCGGCGGAGCGGAACCCTCCCCGGACCTGCCGCCAGAGGGAGCGGAGGGCTCGACCGCGATATCGGCAAGGATCCGTTCCAGAAGATCTGTCGAGACGCCCATGGTCACCACTTCTTCGAGGTCCATGAGGAAGGAGACGTCCTCGAACCAGTAGAATCCAAGCACTCGCCAAGCGATCATCAGGGGGTCGACCTCCGGCTTGATGGTGCCCTGCGCTATCCCTTCTTCCACCATCGAGGCAAGGGCTTCGGCGATCGCCAGGTTCCTAGCTCGCACCCGGCCTCGCAGCCCAACCTCCGCCGGGGCGACCACGAACTCGAACAAGGGATTGACGAAGCCCGGGGTCTTCGAATAGGTCATCTGAGTGTGGTATTCACCGATCTTGCGCAACCGTTCCACCACGTTGGGTTCTTGGGAAGACCGGATGACGTCTTCGGCCTGGTCGCAGACGACGTCGAGTGCCGCCAGCAACATCTCCCGGCGGTTCTCGAAGTACTTGTAGAGGGTGGGCTCGGTGACCCCGGCTGCGGCCGCAATGCGGGCCGTCGTGGTGCCCTGGATGCCATGCTCGTCGACAAGCCGCAGCGTGACGTCGATGATCTGAGCCTTCCTCTGCCCGGCCGTCATCCGTGTCACCTTATGTTCACTATAAGACGGTAAGTGTGCCTTCACGAAAGCCCTCGGGGTCGACGATGGTCTGCTCGACGATTATTCCGCCTATGCCGCAGACAGCCAGTTGCGGCTCCTCACGGTTGATGCCAGCAAAGTGAGAACTGCAGAGGTGACCCAGACGCCTGCCGGCGAGGACCGCAGCTGCGTGGCCCGACAGTATCCGGGCCGCAGCGCGACTGCGCTGCGGCCCGGCGAGTCTGTCTGATCAGAAAGACTAGGCGACTATGGGCTCCAACGGACCCTGCACCGTGACCTGCGGGGCCATGGTGTTCGTGACGATCTTCATGTCGTATTCCCAAACCTTGACGCTCCAAGGCCACTGCTTGGTGCCCTTGATCCATTCCCCTTCGTACAGCGGGGTGCCGACCACGTTGGGCACGATATGCAGGCTGTTCGGCGCCACCGGAGCGGTGAAGTCCAGGGGACCGGCCACGGATTCGACCATCTTGGTGCTGGCCACGTTCTTGATGATCTCTTCCTTGTCGTCCACGTTGGTGGTGCGCTTGAGGACATCGGCCGCCCACTCGAAGGTGACATAGTGCATGAGCGGTTGCGACCACTCCATGCCCGTCGTCTTCTCGAAGTCGGTGGCCAGCGCTTGGCAGGTCTCCCCGGTAAGCGTGGACTTCCAGGGGAAGGTGGGGTGCCACCATTGGGGACCGGAGATGCCGTAGCCGAGGGGGACGCCCAGGGCTTCCATAGCCTTGGGGAACAGACTGGCTTTAGCCACGTCGGCGATCTTGGGAACGAACCCCTGCTGCCTGCATTGCTTCCACAGGTTAGTAAAGTCCGGCGGGTTGGCCATGCAGCACAGAATCTCGCAGCCTTCTTTCTTCCACAGGCTGATCATGGAGGTGAAGTCCTCTGTGCCAGGCTGGTAGGGGCCGCCGTCCACCAGAGTGAAGCCGAGGTCTTTGATGACCGGCGTGAGGGCATCGCGACGGGCGTTGCCATCCACCTCGTTCGACCACGCAGAACCGATCTTCTTGTTGGTGGGAAGCGCCGCCCATAGTGCTTTGCTGTCTTCGATAAGCTCGTAGTTGCCCCAGAAAGCGAGGTAGGTCCATTTGAACGGCTTGTCGGGAGTGGCACCACGGCCGAAGTAGTACGGCTCCATGGGACAGTCGGTGGAGAGGCAGGGGGTGCCCATGGCCTCACATGTGTCGGCAACCGGGTTCACCGTATCGGGGGCTGACGAGACCAGCATCATGTCGATCTTGCTGTTCTGGATGAGGTCCCCAGCCACCGTGGCGGCACGGTTGGTGTCCGACTGGGTGTCCATCAGGCTGAAAGTGATGGGGTGCTTCTTGTTGTCGCCCAGAACGAGACCGTCCCCGACTGCCGCCTTCCACTTGTCGACGATGTACTTGTCGGGAACCGCGAAATCTGCGAGCGGCCCGGTGATCGGCGAGATAACACCCATCTTTACCTCACGGCCCATTTCCACGGCGGCTGTGACCGTGGTGGCGACGGAAGCGGCAGTCGTCGCCGTCCCGGCCCCAGTGGTGGCGGTGCTCGCCGCTGTCGTGGTGGTCGTAGTGCCGCCGCAAGCTGCGACGATGCCGCCCAGGCCTGCACCCATGCCCACCGTGGCTCCAGCGATACCGGCGACCTTGAGGAATTCGCGCCGGCTTACGCGCTTGCCTTGCAGCAGATTGAGATCTTTGGACTCTTGCCCGTTAAGCTCTTCGTCCTTTTTCTTCATTCTTCTTGCCCCTCTACGTGTGAGTTCATATTGAGCAGCCCGACTACCGATTCTCGAGCCACAAAGCAACGCGCTGAGCGCCGCCATCGAATCCCGAGCGAGGATCCCGAGGAAGAACCTTCGCTGTGCCCCCTCCTTTCGTGCTGCGGACCGCTTGAGTGGAACGAGGAGCCGGTGTCATCGAAAGCGCGATCGGCGCGGTTCGAAACGTGGGATTCCGGCTGTCCGACACCATCACTATTGTTACCCTTGTCGCGCAAAGCTCGCGCTCCGCCGGCGCCCCCCCATCCGATCGGCGTGGGTTAGTGCATCATGGTTAGTGTACACAAACCTTGGCTAAACGTGCAAGCTGGAGGGCTTTTGTGTCTACGGCGAGATCGTAGGAATGCCGGCTATGGCTTCATAGGGTACGTCTCGATCGGCACCGGCTCCGTGGTCACGGTCATCTCGTCGTCCTTGTTCTCCACCACGACCCACTTGAGCCAATTCCGGTCATCCCTATCGGGATAGTCCTCGCGAACGAACCAGCCCCGCGATTCCTTCCTCTCGAGAGAGGCCCGATAGAACAGCCCTGCGCACAGGACCATGCTTCGCGCTTCGTTGCACGCCGCGAGATGGTGGTAGTCCCTCGCGACGAGATCGTCGGCCATGTCCGCCGCTTCCAGGACTCTGGCCAAAGCCTCTTCCATGCGTCCTTTGCTTCGGTAGACGGAGTAGCCGATGGGACTGACGGCAGCCTGCACGGCTTCCACAACCTGAAGAGGAGCTACACCGGCGGCGCGCCCGAGCGGAGCGTAGGCCCGGCGCTTGAGCGCCCCGCACTGCTCCGCATCCACCGCCGGTTCCGCGGCCTTCTCCGCATGCTCAACGGCGGCAGTCCCGGCCCGCATCCCCATCCAAAGGGCGCCGGTCAATCCACTCCCGTGCATCCGGCCGGGCGAGGCCGGCACGGCGCCGACGAGCGCCGAGCCCGTATAACAAGTGTTGCCGACGGCGAAGAGCCCGGGAAGTGTCGTCGCCATGAGACGATCGACCCTGATTGGAGAGAGCTCGGCGGCCATTCCTGGAAAGACCTCCGCTACGCGTCCTTCTCCCTCCGCCGCCCGTGCTTTTCGCGCCAACCGCTCACGCAACGCCTCGAAACGCGGCCGCCGGCACCCGGTCAAGTCATCCTCGGCGGATTCAAACCCGGGCCCAGCGGCCGGCGGCTCTTGCATCAGCGGATTCTCATCGTGTCGAGTGACTATTGGACCGTTGCCGCGAAGCATCTCCTTGTACCACGCCACCGCGTCCATCACCCCCAAGGCAGGCTCGGACTCACGACCTGCCAAAGGAGTGATCCGGACCCCTTTCGCGTTGTACAGAGCGTCCTCGGCCCCTTCGATCGGCCGTTTGCTCCCTTTCTCGACAAATTCGACAGAGGAGCCGAACTCGGCGCTTCTCATCTGAGCTCCCGCCCGATAAGCAGCCGCGATGCCATCTCCCCGTTGCGAGCTCCAGGCGTTCAAGATACGGAAGCTCTGCCCACCGGCGGCGAGTATCGTCGCCCGGGCCCGGAAGATGTGGCAAGTGCCGTCCAGGACGCTGAAGCCTAAGGCCCCGGTGACAGTCCCCCCGTCCTTTAGCAGGTCTACCACCACGACCTTGTCGAGGAACCGGACTCCGAGCTTCGTTGCCTTTCGCAGCACGGGTGGCAGCATGTCGAGATCTGCGAGCGTCATGCTCCAGGGCAGACTGGGCTTGATGCTCTCCCTGAAGAAGCTCCCGTCTTCATTCCTGCAGAGTCTCGCACCCCAAGAATCGAATCGTTCCAGCACGGAATGGCTCGCCCGGGCGAACTCCGAAAGGAGCACCTGATCTTCGAGGAACGCCCCGATCTTGCGCACATGAAAATCGAGGAACTCGTCCAGCCCCTGTTCGGGCGGCAAGAACCAGAAATGGCCATGTCCTTTGTTGGCGAGGCCGGCCCACCCGGTCGTGTTCTTCTCCACAACGATGACGTCTGCCTCGGGACGAGCCTCCTTCGCGGAGATCGCCGCCGAAAGACCTCCGATGCCGCCTCCCACCACTAAGATGTCCGCGGAGACGACCCGGCCCAGATTCTCGAGCGAGGTCATGTTTATCAGGGTCCTTCTTGCCGGGGTTCATTTGTCAGGCCTGCGGTCGCATACCGGCCCGCCGCACTCGCGACTCGGCCGAGGGTAGCACAGGGATTTGCAGAGCCCCGGCTTTGCAGGAGTGAAGCACGATGGTCTACAAGCTCCGACCTGACACCGGCGCCGGGGGAGAAAGCCTAGGCCGAGAGAGAGCCTCCTCTGGCCTTGATCAAGGCTTCCAGGAACCCGGTATGGAGAGAGCTCCCTCGATCGCCCGCCCAGCGGCACAGGAGCTCGAACATGGGCCGTGTCACGGTGAAGGCGAGCATCCACGGTTCGAGATGCTTACGCATGGCCTGATCGGTCGCTCCGATGATGGCCTGGGGCGCCTCCAGATCTTCGAACAAAGAAAGGAGCTGGCTGCAGCCGGAGCCAAACGGAGCGATCACAGGCGGGGGATCCGCCGGCTTGCTGTAGTACGTGGCTCCAGTGCAAAGCGCCGACAACTGATCTGGATTGACGTAGAAAGTCACCGTGCGGAGATAGTCATACTGGTCCGCGCGCAGCGGACCGATCAGCAGATGATCATGTCGTGGTCGGTAGTGCCGGACCACATCCAGCCATAGACCCATGAGTTCATGCGACGCTCTCAGGCCCTCTTCGTCACAAAGGAACCGCACCATGTCTTCGCGCGGCCGCATATCCGCATCCAATAGAAAAGGTGCGCCGCAGCCGTGCTTCTCGCGGGTCAAATGCAGAGTCTTCCCCTGTTGCCAGTGCTTAAGCGAGGCGAACACACACTGCCGGGCGCCCGGCTCGACCAACGGAGCGAAAGCGCCGGGGTCAGGTGCGTCGTACAGCCCTATCAAAGGCGTACCGATAGATAGCCGGTCGAGGATCGGCGCTGGGTCAGGCTGCATCGGTCACTCCTTTCGACGGCCTCCGCGACCGGGTCCTCGCTCCTTCAGTTGCCTTGCAAGTCCTGCTTCCTTTGGAGGTAGTCTTCCCGCTCTATCTCCCCCCGGGCATAGCGTTCATCAAGTATGCGGAGCGACGTCTTCTGACCGGGAACGGTCGGAGGCGACCAATATGGCGGCCGATTCTCCCCGTTCGCGTGCCAATAGTGATCGTGCCAGTAACCGCGCGAGCCCCATGGGCGCCAGCTGAAGAGCAGGACCAGGACGATGATCAGGAACAAGAAACCGAACATCAGTCACCTTCCAACGATTCGCATCGTGACTACCGAACCAGGATACTCCTGGAGGGGGAAGGGCAGGAAGATTCCGCCGCGGACGGGATATCCCAGCCGCGGGCTGCGGCAGCCCAAAAGCCAGGAGGCAGCCGCGCGAGCGGCCGCCTCCTGAAAGCTACGGCATTTGCCGGGCACAAGCGCCCGGGAAGAAACAGCTAGGCGTATTTCATAAGCTGAAGCGTGTTTTTGACAGGAACGTTGGGATCCTGGGCGAAGACCAACACCTGGTCGTACTTGTATTTGCTGCCTGCCGGCAGTTTGATCCATTGCCCATAGGCGATCTTGATCTTGAACACGTTCAGCACCGGGTGCGTGGTACCGGCCTTTACGGGCTGCGTGAAGTCGATCGGCCCGTTGATATTATCGAATTTGGTCTGCGCGACGACCGTTGGGAACGACGATTTGTCATCGATGCTGGGCATGCGCTTCAGTACGTCGATGGCCCACTCGTACTTGCCCAACTGACCCAGGGGCTGGGTCCACTGCTTGCCCGTCTCCGACGTGTACTGGTCGGCGAATTGCTGGCAGGTCTGCCCGGTGAGCGCGCTCTTATAGGGATAGGTGGGGTGCCAGACGTTGTGGTCGGAAGTATTGACGGCGTTGTCACCGATCGCTTCGATCGACTCGTGGAAAAGGCCAGCCTTGGCGATGGAGAATACCTTGGGCTTGAGACCTTGCTGTATCGCCTGGTTGTAGAAGTTGACGTAGTCTGGCGGGACCGAAATTCCAGAGACGATCTCAGCCCCACTCTTCTTGAATGCGGATATCTGGGCGGTGAAGTCGTCGGAGGGGGACTGGAACAGGGCCGGTTGAGAGGCGATTTTGTAGCCGCCCGCGGTCAGCGCCACACCCAGACCGGTCTTGGCGTCCGCCCAAGCCACGCCGTCAGCGTCGTTGGGGAACAGGAGGTCGACCATCTTGTTCGTCGGGATTTGATTCCACGCCCCAACCCTGACCTGGGCCGCGTCTTCCAGCCCGAAGTGGAACATCCAGGTCCATTTGAAGGGCGTGGCCGGCGTGGCCTTCCGGCCGAAGAAGAAGGGCTGCCAGGGCACGAAGTTGGCAAGGAAGGGGACACCGTTGGCCTCGCACTGGTCGGCCGCCGGGTTGACCGTGTCCGGGCTGGATGACGCCACAATGACGTCCGCTTTTGTGTTGAAGATCAGGTCACCGGCGACCTGCGCCACGCGGTTGGGGTTTGATTGTGAATCTTGCTGGTTGATGGTGAGCGGATGGTTCTTGCCGTCGCCGCAGACGACTCCATCCTTCGTGGCCGCCAGAACGTAGCTGACGATCCATTTGTCCGGTCCCCCAAAGGCCGCCAGCGACCCGGTGAGAGGCGAAATGGCTCCGATGATGATCGGACGGCCCGCTTCCGCCGTGGTCGCCACTGTCGTGGTGCTCCCGGCCACCGTCGTGGTCGTGCTGCCACCAGCTGTCGTCGTCGGCCCCACCGTTGCGCCAGTGGTGGTCGTGGCGGCGGTGCCGCCGCAGGCGGCCACCAATCCTCCCAGTCCAGCCCCGAGGCCGACCGTCGCTCCGGCCACCCCAGCGAGTCTGAGGAAGTCTCTCCGGCTCAGGCTCCTGCCCACGCCCGAGTCCTTCTCGTCCTCTTTGCCTTTGGTCTTGTCACTATGCTCGTCCATCGACCCCTCCAGATCCGTGTACCTTTCAAGCACTCTCTTGGCGAGACCGCCCCGCCTCCCAATCTCCGTTAAGCCCCTCCTTCCGCCTTGAAGTCGTCCAATGGTCGTCTTACATGCTGTCCTTAGATACGAAAGAGCCGCCGGAACGTGGAGTACCGACGGCATAGAATCGGAGATCGATGGCGACTCTGCTCGCCGGAAGGAAGTAGCTCTTCCAGAATCGTTCGGTCAAGATGCCCCCAGTGATCTTGAGACGAAATGGAAAACTGGCTTCCGCTATTAGAACAGGCCGATGCCTTGAGGACAATAGGCCGTGGGGTATCGGCACGGCTCCGACCATACAGGTTTTGCGACTTTGATAGCCCGCGCCCCGGTGGACGGCCCTGCAGCATATCTTTGGGACTTCAAAGAGCGGGGTACAACCGAACGCGAGGAGGTTGGCTAACCGCCGACCCAGATCGACTGTCAGGCACGCGACCAGGGCAGGAAACATGAATATCCACGAACACGAAGCGCGGGACATCCTGGCCGGCTACGGTATTGCCTTCCCCCCCGGCCGGGTCGCAGCCACGCCCGACGAGGCGCGGACGATCGCCCAAGAACTGGGCGGCAAAGTCGTGGTGAAGGCCCAGATCCTTGCTGGAGGCCGCGGGAAGGCGGGCGGGGTCAAACTCGCCCATTCGCCCCAGGAAGCATGGGAGCACGCCGGAGCGTTGCTCGGGTCCTCTATCAAGGCGAGCACGGTCCGAAAGGTCCTCGTCGCCCAAGCCGTGACGATCGTCAAAGAGTTCTATATCGGGGCGGTCTTGGATCGCGCCAATAAGGCCGTCACTCTTATGGCCAGTTCCATGGGGGGAGTGGACATCGAAGAGGTGGCGTCGACCTCTCCCGAGAGCGTCATCAGGGTCACCGCCGACCCGCTGCTCGGCCTTGCCGACTATCAGGCGAGGGAGCTGGCGTACGGCGTGGGCTGCTCGAAGGCCCAATCGGATGCATTCGCTTCCGTTGCGCATTCGCTCTTCAGGGCGTTTGTCGAGCGCGATTGCTCGCTCGTAGAAATCAACCCACTCGCCGTCACCGACTCGGACGAGTTCGTCGCCCTCGACTCGAAGATGGTGATAGACGACAACGCGGCTTGGCGGCAGGCACCACTCTTCGCTCTCAGAGATCTCACCGAGGAAGATCCCGCCGAGACCAAAGCGCGGGAGCTCGGCGTCAGCTACATCAAGCTCGATGGCAACGTAGGTTGCCTCGTGAACGGAGCCGGCCTCGCGATGGCCACGATGGATGCCATCAAGCTCCAGGGGGGCGAGCCGGCCAACTTCTTGGACATCGGCGGCGGGGCCAGCGCCGAGTCCGTGGTCGGTGCGCTCAGGATCGTCCTCATGGACCCAGGTGTGCGCGCGGTGTTCATCAACATCTTTGGGGGCATCACCCGTTGCGACGCGGTGGCCCAGGGACTCGTGGACTTCCTCCGGGAGACAGGTACCGACATCCCGGTCATCGCGAGACTCACCGGCACGAATGGGCCCGAGGGCCGCCGCATCCTAGAGGCGGCCGGCATCGGTATCACCGAGACGATGTCGGAGGCCGCCGCGGCCGCGGTCAAGGTAGCGCAAGAGCCCAGGACGGTGACCACATGAGCATTCTGATCGATTCGAATACCAGAGTCCTGGTGCAGAACATCACTGGACACGAAGGACAGTTCCATGCAATGCGGATGGTGGGTTACGGGACGAAAGTGGTCGCGGGGACCGCACCCGGCCACCAAGGCGAATCAGTCTCGGGCGTCCCGGTCTTCAACTCCGTCAAACGGGCAGTCACGGCGAGCGGAGCGGACACGTCCATCATCTTCGTTCCGGCACCGTTCGCCGCCGACGCGATCGTGGAGGCCGCAGATGCCGGAATCCGCCTCATCGTGTGCATAACCGAGGGCATCCCCGTCCTCGACATGGTCAAGGTATACGCGCATGTACACCAGATGGGCAGCCGCTTGATAGGTCCGAATTGCCCGGGGCTCATCACGCCGGGACAGTGCAAGGTCGGCATAATGCCGGAAGCCATGTACGTACCGGGCCCAGTGGGCATGATCTCGCGGAGCGGCACCCTCACGTACGAAGTCGCCGGCGCGCTCGCAAGCAACGGCGTCGGCCAGTCCACCTGCGTAGGGATTGGCGGCGACCCCATCGTGGGCTCCTCGTTCATCGACCTGCTGACGATGTTCCAGCAAGATCCTGACACCCGGTTCATCGCATTGATCGGTGAGATCGGCGGGAGCGACGAAGAGGAGGCCGCGGAGTTCATAGCCTCCGAGGTGACAAAACCGGTGGTGGCTTTTGTCGCGGGAAAGACTGCCCCGGCCGACAAGCGCATGGGTCACGCCGGCGCGATCGTTTCGGCGGGCCGCGGGACAGCAGCCGAGAAGATCAAGGCTTTGCAGAAAGCGGGAGTCACCGTGGCGGATAGCACCGAGGAGATGGCAAAGACGCTGGCGGACCTCGCTGGATGACTCGACCCCCGTGTCCGACACGGCTAGGCGCCTGACACAATAGGGGACAGCGCGCAAGATCCCGGCAAAGGGCGTGGTTCGCGCGTTTTACCGGGGCCGCGTACGAGAAAGTGACCTAGCGGGTCAGGTAGATATCGCCGAGGTAGACGTCTTTCGTTGTGGTCGCCTGGAGGATTCTTCCCGTATACCCGGCTTGGACGATCTCCACCTGGTACTCGGTGTCGGCTGCCAGGTCCTCGAACTCGAAGTCGCCAAAGAAGTTGGTGGCCGCCCGTAGCTCGAGCCCGCCGCCCCGCAAGACGACCTCGCAGCCCTCCGCGCATTCGACAACATCTTCCAGGTACACCGACCCGGCGACGAATCGTTTCGGGATGCTCATGTACTTCACAGATCCTGTGGCCCCGATCTCCGGATGCAGTTCCTCGAGCTTTGCGGTGGCCGCCAGGCGCGAGATCGCGCTCTCGGGATCGTCGAGGTCGCCAAAGACAAGAGCGGCGGTGGGACATGCTTCGACACAGCGGGGCTCGCTCCAGCCCTGATCGAGCAAGTGGGCGCACATCGTGCACTTCTGGGGGAGGTCCGCCGCTTCGTTCCAGAAGATGACGCCGTACGGACAGGCGTCGACTATTTCCTT
>JADGPI010000167.1 GCA_017882525.1 Thermoleophilia bacterium | reverse complement strand
TTGCCCGTGCTTGCCTATTCCACTCAGCGGAATAGCTATTCCGCTAGAATACCTATGGACACTATGCCATTCTGCCGCGAGCCAGTCAACCGGGACCCGCCATCTGATCGGCGTTCGTGCGACTCAGATACCTAGTCAATTCGGCTGCGGTGCTCTTGACGGCTTCGATCTTGCTGGGCCTATCACGTGGACCGAATCGCTCGGGAGGCAGGACGAGCGTGACCACCGCCATGACATCGCCGCCCGACCCGAGCACCGGGGCAGAGACCGCGCACACTCCCACGTCTTGCTCTTCCAGGTCGAACGAGACTCCCTCGTCGAGTATCTTGGCGAGCTGCTCGGCCAATTCAGCCCGATCGGTGACGGTATACGGAGTCAGCTTGGGCTGGGAGGACTTCAGAGCCCGTTCCTTTTCCAGGTCTGAGCGGTGGGCGACATGCATCTTCATGGCCGAGTTGGTCAGATTGCGCAGGACGCGGCCTGTGGGCAGATTGGGCTTGAAAGGCCTTGTGGTCGCCACATGATCTACCACGACGGCTCCGTCGACCCCCTCCACGGTGAGTTCCACCGATTCTCCGGTAGCCCGCGCCAATTCTTCGAGAAAAGGCCGGGTCGCTCGCGCAAAGCCGATGTACGACAAGGCCAGGTATGCGCTGGGGATCGTCGATCGACCCAGATGGTATCTCTCGGTCCCGCGGTCGAAGGCCAGGAAGCCTTTAGACTCCATCGTCCGCAGCATCCGATAGGCGGTGGTCTTCGAGATGCCGGTCTTCTGGCAGATCTCGTTCAAACTCCACTCGGGATGTTCCACGTCGAACATAGCCAGGATCGTCAGACCACGCGCGAGGGCTCGGACAAAGACCTCGCTGCCCTCATTGTTCTGATCGTCAAGTTCCGCCCTGGGGCGGCCTCCGGTCCTAGCCATGGTCCTTCCCTGCGATGATACGTAGCGGGCATTGGTTCCAGCCGCATATTCTATCCGCAAATCAACGAGCCGGGACGAAAAAGGGGACAGACGAGGATGAGACACGGAAATCGGTGCCGCAAGGGAACGGGGCCGCCTCCGACTGAGAGGCGGCCCCGCGTTTCTAACTCATGACGCGCGGCTTGAACAGCGCGACGCCCTCACGATCCTGATCTACGTCGACTTTTTCGCTTCTTCGAGGGCTCTGAGGACCCGTTCCGGTGTCATGGGCAGCTCTCTCAGCCACACCCCGGTGGCATCGTAGATGGCGTTGGCGATCGCGGGCGCCGTGGGCACCAGGCCCGGCTCGCCGATCCCTTTGGCGCCGAAGGGTCCGTTCGTGCCGAGGCTCTCAATGCAGATTGCCTCTATCTCCGGCACATCCCCGATGTTGGGGATCTTGTAGTCGAGGAACCCGTCGTTCAGGACCTTCCCATTCTCGTCGCGGATCACCTGCTCCATGAGCGCGTAGCCGATCCCCTGCGCCACGGCTCCTTCGATCTGGCCCTCGGCCATGAGTGAGTTGATCGTGGTCCCCGTCTCGTGGGCGGCGACCACCTTGAGCACCTTAACTTCGCCGGTCTCTTCGTCGACTTCGATCTCGACGGCCTGCGTACCGAAAGCGAAGCACGGGATGTTCTTGGTAAAAGCCGTGGGGATCGTGTAACCCTCGGGCAACTTGTCCACGAAACGCCCGGCCCCGGATATGGGATTCCCATGGGCGTTCACCGCGTGCTCGATGATCTCAGCGAGGTCGTGCAGCACGGCCGAACCCGCCACAGATACCTTGCCCTCCGAGACGGTTACGGAGCCGGGGTCGACTTCCAACATCTCCGCCGCAGCCTCGACGATCTTGGCCTTCGCATCCCTGGCGGCCATGAGGACCGCGTTCCCGTTCATGAAGGTGGCGCGGCTGCCCCACGAGCCAAGGTCGTAAGGCGTGAGGTCGGTGTCGTTCGATATGACGTTGACGTCGTCCATCTGCACGCCGAGCTCCTCGGCGACGATCTGAGCCATGACCGTATGAGCTCCCTGGCCCATGTCCAACGCCGACGTGATGATGGTCACAGTGCCTTCATCCGACAACTTGACGAAAGCCTCGGCGGAGTTGTAGCCGTAGAAGCGTCCGCCGCCGCCCGTGTGGACCATGTTGGCCAAGCCCACGCCGCGGAGGCCGTTCTTGCCCTTCTCCTTGCGCTTCTTGTCCCACTCGATGCCCTCGGCCGCGGCCAGCATGCACTCCGTCATCGCACAGCCGCAGATCTCGGCGCCGCAGGTCGTTTCCGTACCAGGCTGGTTGGCGTTCTTGAGCCGCAACTCGAGCGGGTCCATCCCCATCTTCGCGGCGAGCTCGTCTATCTGGGTCTCCGTGGCAAACGTGAACTGCGGGTTGCCGAAGCCGCGGAACGCCGTGCCCATCTCCTTGTTGGTGTAGGCCAGCATCCCGTCGAAACGCATGTTGGGAACGTCGTACAAGGTGCCGAACATCATGCTGGCGAAGTTGATGGTCGCCGGGCCTTTGTCATGGTATGCGCCGGTGTCGCCGATCACCTTGAGCTCCCGGGCCCATATCCTACCGTCCTTCTTGGCGCCGGTCTTCAGGTAGAGCGTGTAGGGATAGCGTGTCTTCGCCGTGCAGAATTCCTCGCTGCGCGAGTTCACGATCTTGACCGGGCGGCCGGTGTTCTTCGAGAGCACGGAGGCGATGGGGACCTTCATGTCCGTGACCAACTTGGAGCCGAATCCCCCGCCCATGATGGAGCTGATGACCCGCACGTTCCTCTTGGGAATGCCAAGGAGCCGCGCCACTTCCTGCCGCTGGGTGTGCGGAGCCTGGGTGTTGACCCAGATGGTCAGCCGCCCCGATGTGTCCCACTTGGCAACGCAGTTCGACACCTCCATGCAGGTGTGCGCGGTCTGCTGAGTCACGTACTTGCCTTCGACCACGTAGTCGCATTCCAAGAAGGCCTTGTCGGGGTCGCCGAATAAGCGTTGGACCGTCCAGGTGACGTTGCTCTCTTTGTCCTCGTGGACAAGGGGAGCGCCGGGAGCCATGGCCGCGTCGATGTCGAACACCGCCGGGAGCGGTTCGTAGTCCACTTTAATAAGGGCCAGAGCCGCTTCGGCCGAGTCCTCGTCCACCGCGGCGACAGCCGCCACTTCGTCCCCAACGTAGCGGACCGTGTCTGTGCACAGGATGGTCTTGTCGGCCAGCCACTGATAGAAACTGAAGACGTTCTGGGGCACGTCTTTGCCCGTGATCACCGAAAGGACCCCGGGAAGCTTGAGAGCTTCGGACGTGTCGATCGACTTGATCCGGGCGTGCGCAAGCGGGCTGCGCAGGATCTTCCCATAAATGAGACCGGGCATCTTGAGGTCGACCGTATAGGGCGCCGTCCCGGTGACTTTGGGGAGCGCGTCGATCCGCGGAAGTCCTTTCCCTATGACGCAGGTGTTCACTTGGACCCTCCTTCCGCGATCAGGCATTGCGCTGCCTCTACGGCTTCCACGATCTTTACGTACCCGGTGCAACGGCAGAGATTTCCTCTCAGACCCTCGCGGATGTCGTCTCTGTCCGCGTCGGGTTTCCGGTCGAGCAGAGCTTTGGTGGACATCACCATCCC
>JADGPI010000166.1 GCA_017882525.1 Thermoleophilia bacterium | reverse complement strand
GGAGGAGCCAATGAGAGAAAGAAAGAAACTGGTATTCGTTTTGCTCGCCTGCCTGCTTCTCATCGCGATCACGAGTCAGTCGGCGCTCGCAGAGATCAAAAAGGTGAAGCTGTATGTTCCCGGCTGTGAATGACCGATCACTGAGACATGGGCCCGTGAGGCCATGTGGCGCACCAAAGGCGTGAAGGACGTGGACACCAACTGGATGCTGCATCTCGTGTGGGTCACTTACGACGACCAGGTAACGAGTCTTGACGAGATCAAGAAGTCACTGGATAAGGCCGGCTTTTACATTGAAGGGGAGCCGGAGTTCCTGAAGTAGGACCGCGGCCTCGAATCGGCACAATCAGCCCGGGACGCCCTGCCTTGATGAAGGGGGCAGTCCCGGGCGTTCATTCCGACTGCATCCCTCCATACTTCCAGAATCTGAGCAGCTCAAGGTAGTTGGGCACGTGCGTCAACATCTGCCGGTAGCTCCGTCCGCCTATGAGTACATCCGCCACGATCTCGCAGAAGCTCTGACCGTAGTGCTGGAAGAGGAACCTTCGCAGCTTCGGCCCCCCGTAGAGGAACCTGCCCAGAAATCTGGCCCACTTCATCTCGGTAATGATCTCTTCCTCGATGCGGGCGGCGTAGGCCGCGGACACGGAAGCCGGATCAAACCCGTTATCGAGCACGGCACGGGCCGCACCTTTCCCGCTCAGGATGGAGAAGGTCAACCCCTCGCCGCTCAGCGGATCGACAAAACCGGCGGCATCACCCGCCAGGATAACGCGTCCCCTGACAAAGGGCGCGGCCATCGGGCGGACCGGAAGAAGCGAGCCGTGGGCCTCGATGAGCTCGGTACGCGAGAGGCCGCACAACAGGAGGTACTCTTTCAGCAGGCGACTCAGGTTGACATGCGCCCGTTTTCCGCTGCCAATACCCACGGAAAGATGGTCACTTTTCGGGAATACCCAGCCGTAACCATTCGGGATGAGACCGAAATCAAACCGCGCTGAATGAGAAAAGCGTTCGAGCAGTTCGTCGCCGACACGGATCTCCCATTCGAGGGCAGGGGCAGTCGGCCTATCCCGGTGAAATCCCGCCTTACGGGCCACAGTGCTCATGACCCCGTCGGCGCCTACAAGAAAACGCGCGGACAGACGCCCCTTCTCACCCATGACCTCGATCCTGTCTTGATGCGCTGCAACGTCCCTCACGGGCCAGCCCGTCATTACCTCCACCCCCGCCGATTGCGCGGCCATGGTCAGCGCGTGATCGAGCTTTGCCCGCATGGTCATCGAAACAATAGGCTCGTCTCGCGCCACCTGGAAGTGAAGCCCGGCATCCCACAGGTGCATCTCGGCTTTGTGGCATTCGCGCTCGACGACACCGTCGATTGGGAAGGGAATCAGTTTGCGGGCGCGGTACACCAAACCGCCCCCGCACGCCTTGTATCGCGGTAACGCCTCTTTCTCGATGAGCGCGACGCGCGCACCCCTGCCGGCAAGCTCGTACGCGGCTGATGCGCCCGCCGGACCCGCGCCGGCAACGATCACGTCGTACACAGAAAGGACCTCCCCGAACGTCTGGTTTGTCCCTAACTTACCACGTCACACATGCACTTTCACCTGATTCGTACTACACTGGTGCTTCATGCGTATGCCGGTGGCGGCGATTCGGTAGTTATCTTTGCGGCGTGGTTGGGCGCTTCACGGCTCCGATGAGGACGATCTGGAGGTCCATCACGTTGGTCCCCGTGGGGCCGGTGATGAGAAGTCCGCCCGCTTTCTCGAAGAAGGTGTAGGAGTCGTTGTCGGCGAGGCAGGCTGATGGATCGATGTCTGCCGCCCGTGCCCGTGCCATTGTTTCGCCGTCGGCGATCGCTCCCGCGGCGTCGGTCGGACCGTCGGTGCCGTCGGTACCCGCTGAAAGCAGGCAGACGCCTTCCGTGCCCTCGATCTCCATCGCGAACGCAAGGGCAAGCTCCGTATTTCGGCCGCCTTTGCCGGAGCCCGTAACCATCACCGTGGTCTCACCGCCCTGGATGAGGCAGACCGGCTGGTCCGCGTTGGTCATGGCCGCCTGGATGTCTCGTGCCTTCCGGGCGAGCGCCGTACCCACGTCCCGTGCCTCCCCTTCCACCTCGCTCGAGATCACCATCGTCTCGAAGCCAAGCTCTGCGGCTTTCCGGGCCGCCGCCGCGACCGCCAGCCTGTTGCTCCCCACGATCACGTTCTCCACCATGTCGAAAAGTGGGTCTCCGGTTTTCGGGGTCTCGGAGGACGCACCCTCTGCACCGCGCCGCAGGAGAGAGCGCACGCTTGCCGGCAGTCTGGGCATCACCCCCCTCCGGTCAAGGACCGCCAGCGCATCCGCGTAGGTCGTGGGGTCCGGGGAGGTCGGGCCCGATGCGATGACGTCCAGCGGGTCGCCGATAACGTCCGACAGGATGAGGGAGAGGACCCGTGCCGGGGCGGCAGCCTGCGCCAGCCGACCACCTTTCACCAGCGAGAGGTGCTTCCTTACCGAGTTCAACTCGCCGATGGTGGCTCCGGCGGCAAGCAGCAGTCGCGTCACCTCTTGTTTCTCGTCGAGCGTGATACCTTCTGCGGGAGCCACGAAAAGCGCCGAGCCGCCGCCGGAGACGAGGCCGAGCACGAGCGTCCGTGCATCTGCTGCGTCCACCAGGGCCAATGCTTCCCTTGTGGCAGCGACGCCGGCTTCATCGGGCACCGGATGGCCCGCCTCGAAGACCCGCGCGTTCGCAAATACGTCGCCCGGCCGACGGTGGCCGTACTTGGTGATCACGATCCCCCGCTGTACCACGAGATCGCGAAGGTTCAGGACCGCCTCCGCCATGGGACACGCGGCCTTGCCAAACGCGATTAACAGGATTTGCACGAAATTGCCGTCCCTGTAGACACGCAGCACGTGCTCCGTGTGGCGCATCACCGCGTCATACGGATCGGCGGCCGCGAGGCCCGCGCTGAAGATGT
>JADGPI010000165.1 GCA_017882525.1 Thermoleophilia bacterium | reverse complement strand
TGGACGTCTACCTGGAGCTGTTGGCGGCGTCTTCCGGTCTACCACTGGCGGCGAACGTCCTGGAGGCCGAGCTCAAGAAGCCCGAGGTCCAGGCGAGCCTCGACGAGTTGGGGCGTGGGCAGAAGCTTGGACACGTGCAGATCGACGGTCTTCCCGCCTTTTTCGTCCTTCCCATCGTCGCCAGTCACAAGCGGCTGGGCTACGTATGCGCATTGTCCGATTCTGCCGCGTTGTCTTCCATGGAAACGCTGGCTCTGGAGCATGCCGCCACCATCGCCACCCTCGAGATGGCGCAGGACAGAGTCCGCTTCGAGACGGAAGTACGGCTCAAAGGTGACTTCGTCGACGACGTCATCAACGGGGGAGCCGACGATTCCGTGCAGCGCCGAGGCGCCTTCTTGGGATGTGACCTAAGTCACGGGGCGACCGTGGTGCTCCTGGGCGTGGATGAATTCGACGGCCTGCTTCCGCGTAAGACTCTCGGCCAGGACGAGCTCGAACAACGTATCGAGCGATACTTTTCGCGAAGCTCGCGATTGGTCACTGCGTCGTCGGCGTCTTCGCTCGCCAGTCTCAAGTCCGGCCGCCTCGTGCTCTTTCTCTGTGGATCAACCTCGATCGACGCGAACGCGGTGGCCAAGCTGGCGGCAAAGCTGCAGGCTCTCGGTGGAGAGGTGGGAGATCTCTCGGTGTCGGTGGGCATCGGCGGACACGTGACAGATCCGGCTCAGCTCAACCGTGGTTACCAGGAAGCATTGGTGGCGCTCAAAGTCGGGCGCAAGCTCAATGGGCCTGGCAGTCTCTTGCGTTTCAAAGACGTAGGCACATATAAGATCTTGTTCGACATATGGGAACGAGATCCAGATGAGGTCCGCTCGCTCTATGAAGAGACCGTCGCGCCGGTGGATCGTTACGACGATGAGAACTCCACTCAGCTCCTGCAGACGCTCATCGTCTATCTCCACAACAACGAGAACCTCACCAAGACGGCGGAGGAGCTCTTCGCCCACCGGCACACCATCCGCTACCGTTTGACCAAGATCGCAGACATCACGGGTCTCAGCGCGTTCCAGAGCGAGCACAAGGAACGGCTCGGCCTGGGCCTCAAAGCCCGCAGCCTTCTGAAAGGTTGATCTCTAGTCTTCCAAAAGTACAAGTACGCTCGCCTAGTCTTGTACAAGTGTCGCTTTCGCCGGCCCGGAGGATAGGGTGTAATTAGGTCGCAGACGGTGCTGGCGGCATATTCAGCGACGAAGAGGAAGACCCCAACTGATGAGACGTAGGAAATGGCTGCTGGTGCTGTCGGTGCTCATTCTCGCGTCCCTGGCGTTCGTGGTCGCCGCGGGCCCAGCTTTGGCAGATACGGCCGCCCCCGCGTCCGCGGCCATCGCAAAGGCTGCAACAAGCGCTGTCGATACTGGCGACACCGCCTGGATGCTTGTCAGCACCGCGCTCGTCATGCTCATGACCCCGGGGCTGGCGTTCTTCTATGGCGGCCTCGTGCGCCGGAAGAACGTCCTCTCCATCATGATGCAGTGCTTCATCCTGATGTCGGTCATCAGCATCCAATGGGTATTGTTCGGGTACAGCCTGGCCTTTGGGCCCGACCACGCCGGTCTCATAGGCGGGCTGAGCTGGGCCGGGCTTCACGGCGTGGGATTGGCTCCCAACCCCGACTACGCCGCCACCATCCCGGCACAGCTGTACATGCTGTTCCAGATGATGTTCGCGGTGATCACCCCAGCCCTCATCATCGGGGCCTTCGCGGAGCGCATCAAGTTCAGCGCCTTCCTTGTGTTCTCTGTTCTGTGGGCGACCATCGTCTACGATCCCCTGGCTCACTGGGTGTGGGGAGTCGGCGGCGTGCTGCGGCAGTTCGGCGCCCTCGATTTCGCCGGTGGGACGGTGGTGCACATCAATGCCGGCATGGCCGCGCTCGCGGCTGCCTTGATAATCGGGAAGCGCCGCGGCCACCCCGATACCGGGCCTCCGCACAACCTGCCGTTTGCGATCTTGGGTGCAGCTCTCTTGTGGTTCGGGTGGTTCGGCTTCAACGCCGGCAGCGCGCTCACGTCAGGGGGCCTGGCAACTACCGCTTTCCTCGCCACGCATCTGGCGGCTTCGGCCGCGGCGGGAGTCTGGGCCCTCCTGGACTACATATTCAGCAAGCGACCGACCGCCCTCGGCGTCATCTCGGGAGCGGTGGCCGGGCTGGTGGCGATCACTCCCGCGTCCGGCTTTGTGAGCCCGATGGCGGCACTGGCAATTGGGGCGATAGCGAGTCTGGTCTGCTACGTTATGGTGGTCGTGGTCAAGACCAAACTTGGATACGATGATTCCCTCGATGCTTTCGGCATCCATGGGATCGGAGGGATGATCGGTGCCTTCGCCACGGGACTCTGGGCCACGAAGGCCCTCAACCCCGCAGGGGCGAACGGGCTATTCCACGGCAACGCCCATCAACTGCTCGTCCAGTTCGTCGCCTTGCTGGCCTCGGCCGCCTACTCTTTCGTCCTTTCGTTCGGCCTGCTGAAGTTGGTGGACAAGGTGATCGGCCTTCGAGTCAGCGACGACATGGAGCGGATCGGTCTCGACCTTACCCAGCACAAAGAGTCTGCCTACACCCAGATGGGATAGACGCGGTCACCTAGGAGTCCGGCCATGAAATACATTATCGCCATCATCCAACCCGACCGTCTCGACACCGTGCTAGATGCGCTCACCGAAGACGGGATCAACCTGCTCACGGTGTCCGATGTCATGGGCCGCGGCCGGCAGAAAGGCGTGGCCGAAGTGTACCGGAGTCACGTGGAGCCCGGAAACCTTTTGCGCAAGGTGAAGGTGGAGATCGCGGTGAGCGACAACCGGGTCTGGCAGACCGTCGATGCGATCACCCGCGGAGCCCGCACCGGGAATATCGGAGACGGCAAGATCTTTGTCTTCGATCTACAAGAGTGCGTCCGCATCCGTACCGGTGAAACCGGGGAGCAAGCCATCGCCTGACCCGCCCCCCGGTTTCATAACCCCCCTCGTCCACTGATCCGACGTCAGTGAGGAAAGGCCCGGCTTCCCCGCCGGGCCTTTCCGCGTCTTGTCTAGCACCGTCTTGTCTAGAGCGAGTGCCCGCGAGCTCCCGGCGAACAAAAGGCGCCCGGCTTTCGCCGGGCGCCTTTTCGTGTCACTCGCCGGAGTCCGGTAGGCCGGGCCAAGGGGAGGTGAGCAAACGGCCTAGAGAATGGGCAGATAGCGGCTGATCTCGTATGGGGTAACCAGCGCTTTATACTCGTTCCACTCGGCCCACTTGTTGCGGATGAGGTAGTCGCAGACGTGGTCTCCAAGAGCGCCACGGACGAAGTCCGACTTTTCGAACTCGCAGATAGCCTGGAAGAGGTCCTCGGGAAGCGAGGTGATGCCGGCCTCATTGCGCTCTGCTTCGGTCATCTCATAGATGTTGTTGCTGGCCTCCGGGGCCAGTTCCATGCCTTTCTCGATGCCGTCGAGGCCGGCAGCAAGCATTGCCGCGAAAGCGAGGTAAGGGTTGCAGGCCGGATCGGGGTTACGGAGCTCTACCCGGGTGGCGTTCTCTTTGCCCGGTTTGTAGAGGGGCACCCGGACCATCGCCGAGCGGTTCCGGCGAGACCAGCACACGTACACGGGGGCTTCATAACCTGGGACCAGCCGTTTGTACGAGTTGATCCACTGGTTGGTGACTAGGCAGATCTCTTTCACGTGCGCCAGCAGGCCGGCTACGTAAGACTTGCCGATCGCCGAAAGGTTGTACTCGTCGTTCGCGTCGAAGAACGCGTTCCGGTTGCCCTTGAACAGGGACTGGTGCACGTGCATCCCGGAGCCGTTCACCCCGAACATGGGCTTGGGCATGAAAGTGGCGTAGAGTCCCTTGGACTGGGCGATCTCCTTCACGGTGAGGCGATAGGTCATGACCTGGTCCGCCATCGTCAGCACATCCCTGTAGCGGAGGTCGATCTCGTGCTGCGACGGAGCCACTTCGTGGTGGGAGTATTCGACCGGAATACCCAGCGCGTGCAGTGCGTTGATGGTGTCTCGCCGCAGGTCGGTGCCGGCATCCAACGTGGTCAGATCGAAGTACCCACCGTGGTCGAGCACCTTGGTGTCGAGGCTGTCCTGGAAGTAGAAGAACTCGAGTTCGGGGCCGACGTTCATGGTGAAGCCCAGATCTTCGGCCTTCTTGACGACTTTCTTGAGGACGTTACGGGGGTCGCCGGCGTACGAATCGCCGTTTGGCTGCTTGATGTCGCAGAACACACGGGCGGTGCCACCTGCGCCTGCCCGCCACGGCAGCAGTGCGAACGTGCTGGGATCGGGCCATGCCACCATGTCCGACTCTTCGATGCGGGCGAATCCCTCGATCGAAGAACCGTCAAAGCCCATGCCTTCGTCAAACGCGCCTTCGAGTTCCGCCGGGGTCACCGCAAAGCTCTTGAGGAACCCAAGGACGTCCGTGAACCAGAACCGGACGAACTTGATCTGCTTGTCCTCGACAATCCGGAGGACATCCTCTTTGGTCAGTTTCTCTCCCATCGGCTGCTCCTTTCAGGGTGGGTGGGGTGTTCCATCACTAGTAGACGTAGAGTCTGCCGTATGGCCTTGAAGTATAGGGGTAGACTTTGATGAACGACCTGTCTAGCACCCTGCCTGGGTCGATCTCCATCACTGCGCAATAGTCGTTGACGATCTCCTGGATGCGCGCCCAGTCGGCATCCGTCGGCGGTGCGGTACGCACTTCTTTTCCTAGCTGGTGTTCGGCGACTTCTCCGCGAAGGTACATGACGCCGGCGTGCATCCCGGTGCCCACGTACGAGCCCACGACGCGGCCGTCGTCTTCGCCCAGCCCCAGGATCACCACTTCGCCCCCGGCCATGTACTCGCCGAGGAAATCACGGGCATGTCCACCCACCACGATCAACGGTTTGCGCTCGGCGAACGCCTTCATGTGGATGCCGACGCGGTAGCCCACGTTGCCGCGGACGTAGACGCTGCCTCCGCGCATGCCGTACCCGAGGACATCGCCCGCGTCGCCGTTGACGACCACCAGTCCCGAGTTCATCGTATTGGCCACGCCGTCTTGTGCGTTGTCGTTGACGACGAGCGTGGGTCCGTTCATGAACGCCGCCAGATCGTTGCCGGGAACACCGTTGATGACCACGGTGACCCCCTTGAACGTAAGACCGGTGCCGATATAGCGTTGCCCGATCACGTTGTCCAGGACAACCCGGGTGGCGCCCTGTTCGATCTCCTCGCGCACCTGTTCGTTGAGCGTTTTGTAGTAGACGCCTTTGCCGTCTATGACCGCGGTATCGCCTTCTCGACGTGAGATGCCTCGGTTCGTACCGGGCTGGCCGGCCGCCACGCGGGCCGGCTCGGCGCCGGTGGGGCCCCGGCGGGCGGGGCCTGTGGGCACGTTCCGGGCCGCGGACGAATCGGTGCTCATAACGACTCCGCCTCGCACATCACAGGCCCGCGGGTTTCACACCCAGGATGTCCAAGGTGCTCTTGTCCAGGCCCAGTCCGCGCAGGCGCTCCCGGCTGCCCCTAAGGCTCTCGATGGCGTTCACTCCCAGCGCCCCCAGGACCTCGGCGATCTCGTGGGTCCAAGCATTGACCAGGTTCACCAGCTGGGATGCTCCCCACTCCGGGTCCAGTCTCCTGGTGAGCTCTTGCCGCTGGGTGCAGATGCCCCAGGAGCATGCCCCCGTATGGCATTTCTGGCATACATGACAGCCCAGAGCCACCAAGGCGGCGGTGCCGATGGCACACGCGTCCGCGCCCAGAGCGATAGCCTTGGCAACGTCCGCCGAACTGCGGATGCCGCCCGCGGCGACTATGGAGGCGCGGTTGCGGATGCCCTCGTCGCGTAGTCGCTGGTCGACGGTGGCGAGAGCGATCTCCAAGGGGATGCCGACATGATCGCGGATGATCGTGGGAGAAGCGCCGGTCCCACCGCGGAAACCGTCGAGATAGACGATGTCTGCCCCCGCCCGCACGACGCCCGAGGCGATCGCGGCGATGTTGTGCACGCAGGCGATCTTCACCGAGATGGGCTTGTAACCCGTGGCCTCTTTGAGCGCGTAGATCAGTTGGCGCAGATCCTCGATGGAGTATATGTCGTGATGAGGCGCGGGGGAGAGGGCGTCCGTGCCTTGGGGGATCATCCTCGTGATAGAGACCTCATAGTCGATCTTCTCACCGGGAAGATGGCCGCCGATGCCCGGTTTTGCTCCCTGGCCGATCTTGATCTCCACCGCTGCGCCGGCCTGCAGGTAATCGGCGTCCACGCCGAACCGGCCCGAGGCGCACTGCACAATGATGTTGTCCTCATAGGGCTCGAGGTCGGCGTGCAGGCCGCCCTCGCCCGTGTTCATGAATGTGCCCAGCTGCTTGGCAGCCATAGCAAGGGATCTGTGAACGTTCAGGGAGACCGAACCGTAGCTCATCCCTCCGAACATGATGGGAGTCTCAAGCTGAAGTTGACGGTCAAGTTCCGTGAGCAGGCGCGACTCCCCCGGCGCGGGGTCGCTGTTGCTGGCGGCCGCACCGCTGCCCTCCTCAAGGCCGTTCGTGGCGATTTCCAGGAAGTCGGGCTTGCGGCCCAGGAAAGTCCGCATCTCCATGGGCTCGCGCAAGGGGTCGATGGACGGGTTGGTGACCTGGCAGGCGTCCAAAAGCAGATGGTCGAATATGCGCAGGTAAGGCCTGTCGTTGCCCATCCCCGTGAGTTGAACGCCCCCGGTCTCCGCCTGCCTCCAGATCGCTTTGATCAGGTCGGGCTGCATGCTGTCCGAGTACTTGAAAGCCAAGTCGTTCTTCTTTACCGTGATCGCCCCAGCGGGGCAATACGTCACACATCGGTGGCAGGCTGCGCACTTGGTGTGGTCCGGCACCGGCCGTTTCTCCGCCTCGTCGAAGCGATATACGTTCCAGCCGCATTGCTGGACGCATCGGCCGCATTGCTGGCACGCGTCGCGGTCGATGACCACTCGAAACTCGGCGGGGATGAAGGTAGTGCCGGCCATCACGCCGCCTCCGGAGCGCACTGGCGGGAGCTTCCGTTCGCAACTTTGGCCTGCGCGCTGACCGTGGCTATTACGGGTTCACCCGCTCGTGGCATCCAACTCTCTTGAGGGTGAGCGCAGATCTCGCGGATCGCGGATTCCTCGCTTGCCACGTAGATGACGTCACCGTCGCGGGCGGCTACCAATGGCCGCAGCTTGATCCGGTCGTTCAGTGCTACCATGCCGTCGGCCATGCCGAGCACCACTGCGAAGGGCCCGTTGAGAAGCGCCTGCCCGTAGACCATGCGTATGGCCGTGAACAGCTTGTGCTGCTCGGGCGGCATGAGGTCGATATCCTTCCAGAAAGGGCTGGCTAAGGCCTTGCAGGCCATCTCCACGGGCAGCTTGTGCCTCCGGAGCATGAGGTCGAACAGATAAGTGACCACCTCGGTGTCGGTCTGCAAGGAGCACTTGTAGCCGAACATCTCCAGGTATCGCCGGTTGATTCCGTAGGAACTGATCTCACCGTTATGGACGATCGAGTAGTCGAGCAGGGCGAACGGGTGGGCGCCGCCCCACCAGCCCGGTGTGTTCGTGGGGAACCGGCCGTGGCCGGTCCAGGTCCAGCCCTTGTATTCGTCGATGCAGAAGAACTCGCCGATCTCCTCGGGGAAGCCGACGCCCTTGAACGCGCCCATATTCTTGCCCGAAGACGCGACAAAGGCGCCATCGATGTAGCTGTTGATGTCCATCACCGAATGGACGACGTAGTCCTCGGGGCTGAGTTGGGTCTCCTTGAGGCGCTCCTCGGCGATCTCCAGGAAGTAGCGCCACAGAATGGGCTCGTCCTCGATCCCTTTGATGGGCTTCGTGGGGATGGGCTCCTCCTGGACGATGAGAAAGTTCCGTCCCAGGTAGAACTCCGTGTCCTCTTTGGCCACTTCGTCGGTGAAGAGCATATGGAAACAGAAGTATTCAGCCAAGTCCGGGTAGATGCCGTAGCCTGCAAAACCGCCGCCGAGGCCGTTGCCCCGGTCGTGCATGGAGGCCATGCTCTGCAGGGCCAGCTCTCCGCTCATGCGCTTGCCCGACTGGTCGCACACACCCATGAGCCCGCACCCACCGAGGATGCGCTGGCCGGCCTCCTCGCGGTAGGGTTCGCGAGCCGCGAACTGCCGGATGTGACTACCGCCCAGGGTGAGGCCGGAGTAGAGGTTTCCCGCCTCGCGGATATCGCGCCCCCGGCCGCTCACGATCCGCTCTTCTCACGGGCGAGCAGGCGCTTCAATTCTTCGCCGCCGCACGCAGGCATGGGGGGCAGGCCGAGTTTTTTCCGGACCGAAGTGCGTGCCGAACCCAGGACTCCGGAGGCCAAGAAGGTTTCGTAGCTCGACTGAGCGCTCGCGGGCACTCGCCCTTTCTCCCGGGCGAGCCGCTTGAGCTTCTCAAAGACCTCCGCCATGCCGATGCGGCTGTGGCAGCGCTCGTAGCAAGTGAGGCAATCGACGCACTGCCACAGGGCTGGTCGCTCGAGTATGTCCTCGATCTCGCCGGCCAGGAGGTCCGCTATGAAAGACGAGGGGACGAAATCCTCGTTAGTCTTGGCGACTGGGCAGTCGGCGTCGCAGGCGCGGCAGCTGGCACAGATCTGCAGGTCGGCGAGGTTGAAGGACTCGGCCAGCACGGCCCGCTGGTCGAGCCTGGTACGCCATTTGGCAAGGAAAGGAGCTACGCTCACGCGATGCATCTCCAGTCCCAGCTCATCGGGGGTGAAACCCATCGCCAGCGCCAAGAGCTCGGTGATGTAGAAGACCGGCAGCCCCTCAGACGCGGTCTCCCGTAGCATCGCGGCCTGATTCAGGTCGAACTGCTGCAGACACGACGGACAGCACACCACCATCGCATCCGCGCCCTGTTCCTGCATGTCCGTCAGCTTGTTCTTGCACATCGCCAATGCGCCCTGGCGGTCTCCCACCCGGTCGAGGGCGCCGCCACAGCACTCCATCTTGGTCTCGTACTCGACGACCGTCGCCCCCAGAGCTCGCACCAGCTGCTCGAACTTCGTAGGGTTGAGGGGGCTGTCCCATCGGATCGCCGGGCTGGGGCGGAGGAGGTGGCATCCGTGGTGCACCGCCACCCGCATCCCCCACAGGGGAAGGGAGACGCGCTTGCTGAGCGACGCGGGCCCGATGTCCTCGCTCAGCCACTCCACGAGATGCTGAACGCTCAGTTCGCTGTCCAACGAAAGTCCCATGTCTGCAAGGCGGTCGTTGATGAGCTTCCGCAGGCGCCAGTCGACGGTGAGGTCCGAAAGCACGGATTTGAAAGTGGAGTAGCAGCCGTTGCAGGGAGTCATGAGCGGGAGGTGCTCCCGCTCGGCGATCGCAAGGTTTCGAGCCGCGGTCAAGTAGAAAGCGTCCTCATCGGCAGCTTTCACGAGCGTCCCTTCCGGGCAGCATGTGAAGCCCGCGATATCGACCAGTTCCACTCCGAGCTCGTCAGCGCATAGACGAGTGGCTTTCTCGACGAACGGGAAACGGGCAGGGATAGTACATCCCCAAAAGATGCTCATCCGCCTCATGCTCTGCTCACCACTGCTCTCGCCGTCAATCCTGATACCGGGAAGAAGCAAGGATAGCAGCATGCGCTGCAGCAGCGTTTATCCACATGGACAGTCTTTGCCCACAACATATGTACTCTCGGACTGCCTTTGGCCGGGGTCGTCGAGACTTGACTCCCGCCGGCTAAGGCCGCCGCGGCACGTGTCGCACGGGCCGCCCGCCGCTCAGTCTCTCTCGAATGGAACGCCCAGGCTACGGGGCGGCAGGACACGCAAAGACCGCAAAACACGCGCGACCCATCTTCGAGAGCGCTCCGGAAGCGAGGCCAGCACTCTGTCCACCCATTCTGCGTTGCCGACGTTCACCAGCAAGAGTGTCAGGATCATGAGGGGGAAAGGTGCCACCTGCAGCACCTGCGATGGGATCCCAGGAAGGCTGGGTTGGAGGACGACTCCGAGCCATTGGAGCAGGCCGAACAGATATGCGCCGAAAGCGACTCTCACCGGGTTCCAGGCGCCGAAGATGACGATAGCGAGCACGATCCAGCCGATGCCGTCCAGCCCCGAGATAGTGCCCTTCCATCCGGCTTTGATGCTGAGCGAGAACATGGGACCGGCAAGCCCGACGAGCGCGCCTCCCAACGTGGTGTAGACGTAGCGGAGCAGGTTGACTCTTGCCCCGCGGGCGAAAGCGGCAGCCGGACGCTCGCCCACCGCGCGTAGGACCAGGCCCTGCCGGGTGCGGAAGATGTACCACCACGCCACGGCGACGAGGACGAAACTGAAATAGGTCATGATGTCCTGTTTGAAGAACAGGGTCCCGAGCACGGGGATGTGGCTGAGGCCGGGAATCGGCAGCGATGAAAGCCGGGGCCCCTGATCGCCCATATAGGGATTGCCCAGGAAATACGAGAGGTCGCGGCAGAAGAGCGCAAGAACAAACCCGACGGCCACCTGGGACTGGCGCAACGTGATGCTCCCGAAGGCCACGACCAGGGCCACTGCCGCTCCGATGACGCATCCCGTGAGGAAGCCGAGCAGAAGGCTATGAGTGCTCACGGCCACGGCAAAGCTGCCCATGGCCGACAGCAAGATCGTTCCGTTGATCGATAGGTTGATGACCCCGGCTCGCTCGGCGAAGGTCTCGCCGACGCTGGCCACGAGCACCGGCGCCGAAGCCGAGAGGACGCCTCCGAGACCGACGATGACAGTGCTGGCGTCCATCAGGCCTCCTTGAGCGCGGCTGGACCCGGAGGTGAGGGCAACGCCGCGGGAGTAGACGGGGCCGGCGGAAGCACGGCCGCGCGGACACGACGCAGATATCGCTGCCGGGCGCCTTCCATCAGCACCACAAAGAGCACGAGCGCCCCTTGGAGCACGCCCGAGAGAGAAGAGTCCAGCTTCAGAACGATGGGGAGCTGGATGCTGCCTATGTTCAGCGCGGCGAAGAAGAGCGCCACGGGTGCCACCCAGGTCGCTCGGTACCGGATGAGCATGCCGATCATCAGGCCGAGGAACCCGTAGCCGCTCGAGATCGAGGGGATGAGGCGATGGTAGACACTGGTGACCTGGACGGCTCCAGCAAGACCCGCGAGCCCTCCACACCAAAGGAAGGCCAGCATGCCGTACTGCCACGTGGGCACACCGAGCAGGAACGAGGCTCGGCTGTTCAGGCCGACGGCTTTGAGTCGCAGCCCGAAGTAAGTACGGTCGAGAAGGATGTAAACCACCAGCACCGCCAGCAGGCCGAGCCCGAGCGACCAGGCGCTCAGGCGTAGGCCGGCGATGGTGGGTAGCGCGAGCCGGTCCGGGAAAGGTTCTGTCCCACTCATGGAGCCGATCCCGGGTCTCTTCCAGGGGCCAAAGATCAGCCAGAGAGTGAGCGCAGTGGCCACGAAGTTCAGCCCCAGACCGCCGAAGATCTCGTTGACACCACCAAAGGTCTTGAGGGCGCCGGCCAACGCCGCCCACAGGGCGCCGCCGGCGATCCCGGCGACCATCGCAACGATGATGATGAGTGCGGGGGGGAGGGAGGTGGCTTGAAGAAGGCGCAGCGCCCAGGTAGTGAGGATGGCTCCCAGGACGATCTGTCCCTCCACACCGATATTCCATAGCCCGGCCGCGAAGGTGACGAGAACCCCCGCTGCCGCCAGCAGAAGTGGGACCCAGGCTACAAGGACGTTGGAGAAGCTGCGCGTGGAACCTACCGCGCCCAGGAAGATCTCTTTATACGCCTCAAAGGGCGGCGCTCCCGCGATAAGCAGGATGATCGAGGTGAGCAGGAAGGCCCCAAACAGGGCGCCGATCTGGAGCCCCAGGTTTATCCATCTCTGGCGGTTGGAACTGCGTGGCCTCGGTGCCTTGCCGCTCGTTCCGCCAAGACCGGGCGCCAAGAGGCTCATGCTGTCGTCAGACACCCCGGCCCCCGATCAGTTGCCCGAGCTCATCCACCGTAGTCGTGGCGGCGTCAAGAAGGGCGGAGACCCGCCCTGAGAAGAAGACCAGTATTCGGTCGCTATAACGGAGCAACTCGTCGAGATCGCTGGAGGTGAAGAGGATGGCGCCTCCCCCTAGACAGCGCTCCTTGAGCTTGCCCCAAAGGTAGATGACCGATTCGATGTCGAGACCCCGGGTGGGGTGCTCCAAGAGAAGCAGCTTGGCCTTCTCCTTGACCAGAGCCAGTAGCGCACGCTGTTGGTTGCCTCCCGACAACGACTCCACTCGGTTTGCCGGCGTACCTCTGATGTTGAACTCTTCGATGCGACTCTGTGCCAGCCGGCGGCCCTTCTCCCGATCGATGAACACGCCTCCCTGCCTGTCGGCCAGCAGGAAATGCTCGGTGAGTGTGAGGCCGGGGATCAGTCCCTCTTCGAGGCGGGAAGCCGGAACATACGCTACGCCCCGCTTCTTGAACTGGCGGTACGGCTTTCCGGTGAGGTCCGCGTTGTTGAGTCTGATGCGGCCCTGAACCGTAGGGACGAGGCCGGCGCACGCCCGGAGCAGAAGGCTCTGGCCGCTACCCTCCATCCCGGCCAGGCCGATGGTCTCGCTCTCCCGCACATCAAGGTCCAGACCACTCAGCCGGATGCGGCCCCTCTCCACCCCAAGTGACGACAACCGCAGCATGGGCTCGCCTGGAGTGCAGACCATCCTTTCGCCGGGGGAGACCTGGCGCGCGAACATCATATTCACCAGCCCTTCGACCTCGAAGGGCGGCAACGCTGCTCCCACCAGGCGCCCCTGTCGCAGAACGGCCACTCGGGTGCACAGATCCTGTACCTCTTCCAGCTTGTGGGAGACGAAGATCACGGTCTTTCCCTGGCCGGCGAGCCGGCGAAGGGTGCTGAAGAGCACCGCGCGCTGCTCCGCGCTTATGCCCGTGGTGGGCTCGTCCAGGATCAAGACGCGCGCCCCCAACCAGAGAAGCCGCAAGAGCTCGAGTTGTTGGCGCTCGCCTACCGTCAAAGAACCCACCTCGGCCCTCAGATCGATAGACAGGCCGAGCGATCTCGCCTCCCCGGCGATCGCAGCGGCCGCTTCGCGGCGCCGCGGGATCACACCGCCCGGCGCGCCGATAAGGAGGTTGTCGACCACGCTCATGGGGGGGAAGTCCAGCGGGTCTTGGTGCAGCATGCCCACGCCGTGCCTGATGGCGTCCGCGGGGGAGCGCATCTGCACGAGGGTCCCATCCAGGACGATGTCTCCGCTGTCTGCCGGTTGGAAGCCCGAGAGTATCTTCATGAGCGTGCTCTTGCCCGCGCCGTTCTCTCCCAGGATCCCCTGGATGGAGCCGGCCGGTACCGACAGTGTGATGCCGTCGTTGGCCTTGACCGGACCAAAGTGCTTTCGGATCTCTCTGAGTTGGACTTCCATATGCCCCTAGGAAATCAGAAAGGGGAGACCGGCCCGGTCTCCCCTTTCAAGATTCAACCGTTGTCGACTTCGAGCAGACTTACTTGGAAACGCTCTGACCTTCCATGCCCTGCAAGAGCTGGGGCAGGTACCAGATCTGTTGGTCGGTGGCTGTCTCCCCATCCTTGAGGTAGGCCGTGCCGTCTTGAAGGTTCAGCGGCCCTTTCCAGAGGTTGAGGCCGCCTGCCAGCGACGTGACGAACTCGTCGACCTTGGCGGAAGCATCGGCAGAGAGGGCCTTCCCTTTGGCGAAGCCGACAGCCGAGGTGTCAGGGTTGTTGATGTTGGTCCAGTCGGGAGCGTTCCACTCGAAGAAGCTGCTCCACTTGCCGTCGCGGGCATCGGCGATGGCCTTTACATAGGCCGGGCCCCAGTTGAAGTAGGGCACGCCGAGTGCGACGTTCGGAGCTTCGTCGATGGAGCCGGCGAAGTCGTAGGGGATGGCGAAGACTTGCTTGCTGCCGGTAGACAGCTTGCCCGCTTCGACTAGGGCTTCAGTGGTGTCGATGCCCGAGACCACCACGTCGTAGCCCTGGTTGTAGAAGTTGTCCGCCACCTGGGTGGGGTCGGAGGTCACGCCGGGGATGTTGAACCAGAAGCCGATCCAATTCACGCTGAACTTGAGTTGGGCCGGGTCCTTGTGGAGATACTGGGTCCAGGCGTACTGTGCGCCCAGGAAGACCGAGGAGGCAAGGCGACGGGTCTCATCGTTGATCAGGGGACCGAGGTACGCGATCTTGCCCGTCTTGGTGGTCATGGCCGCGGCCACGCCGGCGATCATCTTGCCATACTCCATCTTGCCCATGATGTTGCTCAGGTTCGGCAGGCTCTGGTAGTCCTTGCCTTCCTTCCAGGCGGTGCTGCCCGAGGTGTGGATCACCGGGATATCGGGGTGCGCCTTCGCGAACGCGATGGCGCCGTCTTTCATGTCGTCGGAGCTGAATATGACCAGCTTCGCGCCCTGGGCCACAAGGTCTTCGGCCAATTGCTCAGGCGTCGTGCCCGGCCGGTCGGACGAGTTGACTTTGTCGACGTAGATCATCTTGGCGCCGGGTAGCTTGGACTCGACGTACTTGCCGCCTTGGTAGTTCGCCTCGCTCCAACCGTGGTCGTTGTATGGCCCCACTAGGAGCATGCCGAACGTGAAATCCTGAGCGGCGGCCTGGGTGGTCGGGGTGGTCGCGGTAGTACTGGATCCTGAGGCCGTAGTCGGGGTCGTGCTAGTGGGCGTCGTGACGGCCGTGGTGGTGGTCGTCGACGAGCCGCAGCCAGCGGCGATAAGGCTGACTGCAACGAGCAGGAGCACGACAACGCTGCAAATGAATACGCGGCGTGGTTTGAATGCGGACATTGGGGAGAGCACCTCACACTTCGTGTTCAGACTTGCGGTCCAACAGTCAAGCAAGCGGAAAAACCGCGGACTTTAGTACCTCCCGACCTCCTTTCGTCTCCCTACCTCGAGCACGGGGCGAAGCCCTTGGGCCTCGACCGTGGACGCACCTCATTCTAAACACTAAGGGCCGCCGTGCGCTAGCACCGCGTGTGAGGTATGGCCTAGAGGTCGATTATCTTGATCTCGTGGATCTCCTCGAGTTCGAGGCAGCGGTCGATGGCTCCCTGCGGCACGTCGTTGTCTACGTTCAGGATCATGATCGCGTCCCGCGAGCCATCCGTGGCTCCGTCCGAGGTGACCATCTTGGAGATGTTGACGTTGTACTCGCCCATAGTAGAGCCCACCCGTCCGATGACCCCGGGGACGTTGCTGTGGGGGACGTAGGCCAGCTTGCCCTCCGGGATGAACATGATCTTGTGGGGGCCGATCTGGACGATCCGGGAGTGCTTGTGCTCGAGCACGGTGCCCGCGATCACGAACTCCTGGCCGTCGCCCTCGGTGACGATCATCTTGATGAGATTGCGATAGTCGCCGCTTTCAAGGGAGATCGTCTCCCTGACTTCTATCCCGATCTGCTCGGCAAGGAAATTGGCGTTCACAAAGTTGACGTTGCCCGGCACCATGCTGCCCTCCAAGATGCCCTTGAGGGCAACCACGGAGAGGATCTTCGCGTCGGCAGGCTCGTCGATCTCCTTGCCCGCGAACACCACTTCCACCCGCTTCACGCTCCCGCGCCGGATCTGCCGGTAGAGGGTGCCCATGCGCTCGGTCAAATGGATGAAAGCCTGCAGTTTGAGGAACGATTCCTCGGAGAGGGCCGGGATGTTCACCGCGTTCTTGACGATCTCGCCCTTGAGCCCGGCGATGAGCTCGGCCACCGCTTCCTCGCCTACACGTTTCGAGGCCTCGTAGGTCGAGGCGCCAAGGTGCGGCGTCCCCACCACGGTGTCGAACTCGTAGAGCGGATGCGATTCCTGGGGCTCGTGCAGCCACGTGTCTATTCCGGCGGAGGCGATGTGGCCGGACTTGAGTCCCCTATACAGGGCCTCCTCGTTGAAGAGCCCGCCGCGCGCGCAATTGACCAGTCTCACTCCCGGTTTCATCATCGCGATCTGAGCATCGTCGATCATGTTCACAGTCTCTTTGTTCCTTGGGGTGTGGATGGTGATGAAGTCCGACTCGCGCAGTAGGTCTTCCAGCGCGGCTTTCTTCTCCACGCTCAGATTCGTGAAACGGGAATCGGGAACGTATGGGTCGTAAGCGATGACGCGCATGGCGAAACCACGCGCCCGCTGGGAGACGAGCCCGCCGATCCGGCCCAGTCCGATGATCCCCAAGGTCTTGCCGTAAAGCTCGCTCCCCTCGAACTGCTTCCGACCCCATTTGCCACTCTTGATGAACCGGTCGGCCCAGGGGATGTTGCGGCTGCTTGCGAGCAAGAGACCCAGCGTCTGCTCAGCCGCCGAGATGATGTTGCTCTCCGGGGTGTTGCAAACGATCACACCCTTTTCGGTGGCGTAAGGAACCGCGATGTTGTCGAGACCCGATCCGGCTCTCGCGACGACGCGCAGGTTCGCGGCCACCTCCAGCAGCTCCCGGTCGATGACGGTCTCGCTCCTGACGATGATCCCGTGGTATTGGGGGATGATCGCGAGAAGCTCTTCCCTGGGGAGCCCGTACTTCACGTCCACGTGGCAAGCCGCGGACAGCAGGCTGATGGCATGCTCGTCAAGCAGTTCGGCCACGAGGACCCTGGCGTCTTTGAGGTCGTCCAAAACATCCTCCGTATCGGCCCGTCTGGTGCCGGACCGGGGGAATCGGTCCGGATGTATGTGCCTGATGTGCGCCCCCCACCAACGCGAAGGCTAACGCGGGCTGGCGCGGGCCACTAGGCTAACATACGGGCCATCAAGCAATCCACACGCTTGTCGCCGTGCATCGGGGGCTAGGGGATGGTCGGAAAACGCCCGGCGGCGGGCTAGGGCCCGCCGCCGGATGAGGCTATTCGTGGATGCGCGCCCCTGGGGCCGCGGTGTCTCAGTAGGGAAGCTTGCTGACAGGTCTGCGCTCCGGCACCGTCTGGTGCGGGGTCACGCCTTCGTTCCACTCTTTCGACACATAAAGTTGGCAATAGCAGCTGCCGAACTCGGCGACATCAGGTTCCCGGTAGTCACACGGACACGTGATGTCCTTGTCGGCCTCACGGTCTCCCGAGGCGAGCCGGCAAGGGCAGCACATGTAGCCGTATCGCTCCTTGTTGCGGAGGAGGCCGGCCAAGAGGTCCCTGACCATCTCGTGGTCGTCGCTGAAGTAATAACCTCTGCGCTCGTTGACCGGACGCAGTCGTTCATACAGTTCCTCGGGTGTCATAGACCTAGGGCCTCGAGGATCTCGAGCTCTCTGTAGCCGACGATGACCTTGTCCCCGATCACAAGCGTCGGGAAGGCGCATTGGGGATTGATCTTGCGGACTTCGTCCAAGGTCTTGTTCATCTCATCCTTGGGCAGGAGATCGACGTCCACAAAATCGTACTGGACGTTGTTCTCATCCAGGAGCTTCTTGGTGTTCTTGCAGTGGCCGCAAGTGCTTAGCGCGTACAGGAATACTTTTTGCTCAGCCATATTCGCAATCCCTTCTCTGCCGATGTGTCCGACCGGCCGCCGAGGCCGGCCGTTGTCCGTCATAGATATCGTCCAGCAGATACCCCGAGCGAGCCAACATTATGCCGATAGAGGTAAGCGCGCCGCTGGATTCTGCGAGGGGCGCAGCAGTCTGCGGCGCAAGAGGTCGATCGCCGCCTGGGCTGAGCGGTACCTGATCTCTTCGCGCGTGCCCGGGAGGTGCAACTCCTCGACCACCGTGACTCCCGCCACGACGCTGCCGATGAATACCAGGCCCACCGGCTTCTGCGCACTGCCACCGCCGGGTCCCGCCACCCCCGTGGTCGAGACGGCGCAGCCGGTGCCAAAGAGAGAACGCGCTCCCTCCGCCATGGCCGCCGCCACCTCGCTCGATACCGCCCCTTTGGCGGCCAACAGGGCCTCGTCGACGCCCAGTAGCTTCGACTTGGCGCCGTTGCTGTAGGTGACGACTCCGCCCAGGAAATAGTCGCTGCTCCCGGGAGCGTCCGTGAAGCGCTTTGCGACGAGGCCGCCCGTGCACGATTCTCCGGAGGACACCGTGAGACCTGCCCGGCGCAGTAGCTTCCCGGTGGCCGCGGCGAGATCGTCATCATCGACGCCGTAGACCCTGCCGCCGAGTATCTCTCGAATGCGAGCTTCAGTCTGCTCGAGAAGGAGCACGCCTTGGGGAGTGGCGACGGCGCGAAGGATGATCGTAAGGCCGTCCTTGCTCGCCCGCGTGCCAATGTCCATCCCCGCGCCCCGCCATTCCAGGCCGGAGAGCATGTCTGCCGCGCGAGATTCGCCGAGCCCGAATGTCCGTACCCGTCGGACTGCGAACCCCTCCGTCCCCAGCCTGCGTTCGCGGAGCAAGGGCTCGACGTCGCCCGTCCACATCTCCTTCAACTCGCGCGGCACTCCGGGAAGCGCCACCACGAGGGTTCCGCCCGCCTCCAGGTAGAAGCCGGGCGCGGTGCCGCGCATGGGAATGGCGATCGCACCGTCTGGAAGGGTCGCCTGTTTGCGATTGTTCTCGCTCCAAACAAAGCCTCGATCCTTGAACAGCGTCCGGATGGCCTCGAGTAGCTCGGGGTGGTCGACCAGGCCGAGGCCGAACGCGTCCGCCGTCGCTTCTCGCGTGAGGTCATCTTCGGTCGGGCCCAGCCCCCCGGAGAGGATGAGAACGGCCGGCTGCCTTCCCAGACTGTCGCCGATGGCTTTGGTGATGGCCGCCCGGTCGTCGGCCACGCAGAGGGCATGAGTGGCGAAGATGCCCAGGTCGAGGAGCTTCTCTCCCAGATATGACTGGTTGGTGTTGACTATGTCGCCGCGGAGCAACTCATCGCCTGTGAAGATCATCTCGGCGGTGTTCTGCATCTGTCACTCCTTGGTAGGGGGGTCGTGATGTCTTGCGCCACCTAGCTCGCGAGCAAAGCGCTTCTTCACTATGCGGCTGCGGGAGTGTATGATACCCGCCTCTGAATCCGTCGGGAGTCCTCCTGCTCTCTAGCGATCAGGTCGGACGCGTAGCTGAAGGTGGAGAGAGGCACGATGAGACAGACTGGCACCCGCAGTGATAAGACCGGCGTCGAGAAGTCGGCGCGGCTCTCTCGCGGGTTCTTGGGCCACCATCGGCACCCTGCT
>JADGPI010000164.1 GCA_017882525.1 Thermoleophilia bacterium | reverse complement strand
TCGCGGAGGCGGCGTATCCGCTCTTCCACGATCAGTCCCAGCTTCTCCACGGCACCGGCCCAGCAGGCCTCCTGACATGGGGCGCCGGTCATCAGCGGCTTGCGCGCGACGCGATACCAGGACTGCATAGCCCGAATATTGCCGACGTAGAACAGGTTGTTTGCAACCAGCCGGTCGATCCCGGTGTACACCCCGTTGGCATAGTTGCGCAACCCGCCGCTACCGCCCGCGCGCCCGGCAAAGAGTCGCTTCTCCTCCAGGATGTCCTGCCGGCAGATCACGCCTGCAGCCACGACCGTCCCGAAGGCCAGCCGGGTGGGGCCCACCAAGCCCCCTTGCCCGCCCAGGAAGATCGGCGGCTGATCCACCATGACACCGCGCGGCACGTCACCGAGTAACGAGGGTGTCGCTTTGTCCTGGTTCGGAGTGAAATTGAAATGGATGTAGGAGGAACCGATCTCGCTATGATCCGTCCTGCTCGTGCCCCCCGCGACCAGACAGTCACACATGTTGATAAGGCTGCCGGCAGTCACGAACGGAAGAAGGACAGTCTGTTTGAATCCCACACCGTGAGCCGCGCTGGCCTGCTCCTCCAAAAGAGTGCCGGGTCTCACGTGGGCGCAGCTGCCGACACTGGAGCCATCGAGAAACGTGGAGCCCGAGAAGTAGCCACCTTTCAGGGACACTTCGCGCCCTAACTGGCAATCTTCAACCGTTGCCGGTGCTTCGGCCCCTATCGCGGAACCCGGGCCGATAGAACTGCGCGCGCCGCTGATCCGGCACCCGGGGTAGATCACAGACCCGGGGGCGATGCGACCGACATCGACGTCCTCGCCGACGTGAACCGTCTCGGGTGCGTGGATCACCACTCCCTGGTCGATCAACCGGTTGACCTTGGCGCTGCCCGGGTGCGTCATGCTCCCCTATTCGTCCGCGTCGAAATCCTTTACTCGCTCCCGCTTGATACGTCCCCGGAGGTGCTTCTCCTCCAGCCGTCTCTCCCTAGCCGACGCCGTGATGGCCACCGGCTTGCGCTCAGGCATTTCCTCCAGGGCCTCTGCCAACAAAAACGCAAAGCGCTCGACGGCAGCCTCCCGGTTCGCCAACTGGGTTCGATGCCGCTGCGAGACGACCCGCAGCACTCCATCCTTGCTCGTCCGACCGGTGAGGCGCTCGCGCACCAGACTTCGCTGCTCGTCCGTAAGCACGGAGCTGCGAGCCACATCGAAAAACAAGGTGACCCGCGTGTTCACCTTGTTCACGTTCTGCCCGCCTGGCCCTCCGCTACGCGACGTGGAGAACTCGAGCTCGCCCTCAGGCACAGCGAGAGTATCGGTGATGCGGATCATACGGGTAATTTGCCCCCCATCCCTCGAAACCAGCGGTGCACCCGATGCGGCACGGCCGTCGGCTCCAGGAACATGAGGATGCACTGACCCGCCACTACCGTCATCCCTCGCGACTGGCAGAAAGCGACCGCCGCATCCGATTCCGATCCCTGCTGCATCCATACGCGCTTGATACCGGCTTCCGCCACGTCCCTCACAACCATCTCCGTCTGTTCCGGCGGCACGACTATCACGACGCGATCGACTCCCTCGGGAAGGTCGGCCAGACGCGTGTAGCAGGGCTCGCCCTCTATCTCCTTGGCGTTCTTGTTGATCGGGAACACCTGCCGACCACGTCTCTTCAGTTCCCGGAAGACGGTATTGCCGAACTTGCGCCTCTCTCGCGAGACCCCCACAACCGCCCAACTGCCACCGCTCAAGAACTCATCGACCTCCGCCTTGGTCACCATCTGCAGCCTCCTTTGGAGCCCATTCTTTGCGAATTCACCCGCAAGCCAAAGCCCTCACGACAGCCGGGGTCAGTTCTTCGATCGACGCAAGCGTGACGTCGGCGAGAGCCAGGGCTCCCTCCGACGGCGGAAAAGCCCGATTGGGGATGGCGATCAAAGCCAGCCCAGCCGCTGACGCAGCCTGGAGGCCGCTGGTGGAGTCCTCGACCGCCGCCGAGCGTTCGGGCGACGCGTCCAGTCGGGCACAAGCTTTCAGGTAGACGTCGGGCGCGGGCTTGCCTCGTGGCACCTCGTCCGACGAGACGAGGGCCGTGAATCGCGCTCGCAAACCGGCAAGCTCGAGCGCGTACTCGATGATCTCGAGTGGAGAAGACGAGGCAAGCCCCAAGCGATAGAGCAGTGCCAAGGAATCGATCGCTTCCCGGGATCCTCGGATCAGGGGCAGATCGCGCGCATACCAGTCACGCAGGCCCCGCACGACTCCGGCGTAGATCTCTTCCACGCTCAACCGGACTTCACAGCTGGCCCGCATATACGAAGCCCACTGAGCCGAGTTGTCCCCCATCACCGCTCGCTGATCGTCCGAGGTCCAGTGGCCACCGTGTGCGACGGCGAAATCCTGCCGCACGGCGTGCCAGATCAGTTCGGTGTCGAAAATGACGCCGTCCATGTCCAAGATGACCGTATCTATGCCCGCGCTTCGCATCCTAGTTGAGGCTGATCTCCGCCTGGGCGGTACCGACGTAACCCTCCAGGAAGGGCGAGAACAGCAACTTGAAACCCGTGCTTTTTGCGGGGACCATGAAGACCAAGTAGGTGGAGGCTTGGCCGTTCGCTGCGACAGGGGGCAGGGAGAACAACCCTTTCTTCGTGTCGACAGGCGCATAGGTCTGCTTGCTGCCTCCCAGCAACGAGAAGTCCTCCCTGGTGAGCGCGACCGGCCTGGACGACGTGTTCTGAACCGTGAAAGTGACGACCAGCATCTCATCGCCCGCGGCAGCCTTCACCCCGTCCACGTCCGCCTTCCGCTGCACCGAGTCCACCGTTATCTTCCACTCGCCTACCTGAGCCTGCTGGCCCGCTTTGGCCGTAGCCGGGGGGCCGACCGTCGGCTTGGTCGAGCTCACCTTGCCGGATGCGGTAGTGCCGGGCCCATTCGCCTCGACCGTGGTCGGCGTCGACTCGAGCGTGGTGGTGCTATGGTCGGACGTGGTGGTGCTATGGTCGGACGCACAACCTACGACCGCGAATGCCCCCACAGTGACGACAGCCAGGCACGACAGCACCAGAGCGAACGGCCGGCGCCTAACCAGACCGCCACGATCAGTTCGTTCGCGGAAGACTCCAAACATCGACTTCCTCCTTCTTGAGACATCGGCCGCTAGCGGCCCTCATGCATCGTCACAACGTGGACTTTCGGCTCAATATGCTGCAAGAGCTCGACTACTTCCGGGTGGCACGTGAACAGCAGAACCTGGTGCCGCCGTGAGAACTCCACCAGGAGTTCAGCGGTGACCTGTCGCCGTCGATCGTCGAAGTTCACGAGGACGTCATCCATGACCAAGGGGATCGACTCCGTCCGGCGGGAGAACTCCTCGGCGAGCCCGAGCCTCAAGCACAGATACAGTTGCTCGACGGCACCGCGGCTGAGATGTTCCGGAAGTTTCGCCTTTCCGTCGGAACCTACCAGGACGACACCGTCCTCCTCGGTGGAGCGAAGGATGCGCTCATATCTACCCCCGGTGACCTTCTTGAACATGTCAGAGGCTTCCGCAAGAACAAAAGGCTGCCTTTCCAGCGTGAACTCGGTGAGCGTTTCCCGTACGAGCATCGACGCCAGGTTTGCCACGCGCCACTCGCGCAGGGCGGCCTCGAGCTCGGTGCGAAGTCCCTGCAACCGGGTCTCGATCCCCGGCACGTCCGCCGACTCTTCCAGCCAACGAAGGCGGCGTTCCGCGTCGCCTTGTTGCTTCACCAGATCGTTGCTTCGCGCCCTCACCTCAGTCAGCAGACGTCCGGCGTCGTCAAGGCGTTCCTGCCACAGTGCAAGCTCGCCCGATCGCAGCGCGTCGACAAACACCTGTGCCGCTGTGCCCTGACCCACCCGTTCTTTCAGCCGAGCCTGGGCCTCCGCGATCGTCCGGAGCAGTTCCTTGCGCTCTTCGAAGACTTCGAGCCTCCTCTGAAAGTCGGCCTCATCGGCAGCCCCCGCCTCCTCCAGCAGGGATTGACGATCCTGCCGGCGTCGGGTCAGTTCCAAACAAGCGCCGTCCAACTCCAGTCTCGACTCCTCGAGGGACGCCAGAATCGCGTCTACCTTGGCGCGCCCGGCCGCGTGCGCACGGCACTTTTCCCTGAGCCGCAGGAGTGCCGGAACGGGACCCTCAGAATCGGAAGCCTCAGCGCCCGCGGCCTCCAGCAATGCCCGGGTGTGATCTTCCCATGCGCTTGTCTCGGTTCCCAGTCGCGCGACAGCCGCGTTGCTCTCGTCGCGCCTCTCGACCTGATCCTTCACGACTCTTGTCGCCCGCAGAAAGTCCTCGGCCCCCACCGGAGATAGCGTCGGAGGGAGCCCCCATTCCTGCAGCCTGTCCCCGAACGATCCCTCCAGACTGCTCAAGCGATCGTCCGCCTCAGCCAGACTCGCCTTTGCCGAACCCTCGTCTAGGCGTGCCAGGTTCCATCTCTCCTCAAGCCGCGCCAGTTCGATCGCTTGGTCCTGCCATCTGATCGACTCCCGCTGTTGGGCGGTGAGAACGACCTCGATGCGCTCCAACTCGTCCGGTGCCGGCAACTCGACGAGGCCCAACACGCCTGCCGATGCCAGCAGGGAGGTCGCGAGCCGGGCCATTTCTTCTGCCTCGGCCTTCTCATGAGCGCGCCCCTCCTCAAGTCTACGCGCGAGGACAGCCTCGGCCGAGAAAGAAAGCGCTCCTCCTCCAGTCCCACCGGGCCGGGCGCCGGCCTGTCTGCCCGCGGACCGCCCTCCTCTAGCGGAGAGGACCGCAGCCGCGATCAATAGCACGACCACACCCGCCGCAAGGATCACGGCGGTCAAGACCCGTCCGACGGCCCCCGCCCACACGGCCAAGGCAACGAGCACCGTGGCCGATACGATCGAGATGATCGTGAAACCGGACCGTCGACCGCGGGCACGACCGGGGCCGGCCCGAGCCTCTCTCTCCGTCGCCAGAAGCTGTTCTGTGCCTTCCAGGAGTGGCGCACGGGCGTCGATCGCCGCCCGCTTCGCCTCCAAGGTGGCCAAGCCGGCGCGGAGCGTGCGAAACGCCGCAAACTTATCCTCCAGGACTTCCCCGCCCAGGGCCTCGACCTCCTGGATCGAAGCGGCGATTCTGTTGCGCTCGGACTCCGCCTTGCCCGCCACAAGAGTCGCGCTCTGGAGCGTCGCCAAGCCCCTTTTGCGGGCTTCTGCCGCGTCGGCAAGCTTGTCTCGCCACTGTCGCACTTCTTCAGCGCGAGGGAGCGAAGCGTCGATGGCCGCAACCGAAGCTTCATCGAAACCGGGGCCGAGGTCTGCGAGCTGTCGTCGCATCCGGTCATCATCCTGCCGGGCCCGCTCTCGAGCAGCAGACAAGTCGCGGACCCTCTCCTCGTGGAACGGCAGTAATGCCGCCTGTCTCTCCACCTCGACTCCAAGGCTCTCCAACTCAGGGCGCAGTGCAAGCTGCAGGCTTTCTATCTCCTGTTGCCTTCGCTGACGCTGATCCTCCAGCCGCGCCGAGGCGTCTTCAGCACCCTTGATAGCCTGCCTGACCTCCGCAAGGCGGCCCAACGGGTCGGCCACGAACGCATCGATGGCCTCCATTCCGCTGAGCCTCTCGCGCGCCAGCTCGGACCGGCTCCAGATAGGCCACAGCTCCTGAAGACGTTCATAAAAGACGACCACCTCGCGAAGCTCCCGCTCCTCCAATTCCACGGATTCCGCTTCCTTCTCTAGGAGCCGCTCTTCGTCCAGCAGCGAGGGGTAGCCTTCGGCTTGCCTCCTAGCGTCCGCCAGCCCGGCGTCGCAGGCGGCCAGTTCTGCCAGCAGGCCGTTTACTCGAGCATCCCGGGCCCGGGGCTTGAGTGCCTGCTGGGCTCGCTTGTCCAATTGCTGGATGACACCCCGGACTGACGGGCCGGCCCCGCCCACCCCGGCGGCAAAGATCCGAGCCCGAATCTGATCGTCGGAGAGAGAATCGAAATCCCGCAGTTCCTCCAGGCTGAAGGCGAAGACGGTGCGAAACATCTGGGCGTCCACGCCGCCCAGAAGCATCTGGAACTCACTATCGGTGAGTGCGGTGCCATCATCCATTCTGATCCGCGGCGGGTGTCCCACTTCCCGCTCGACGGTGATGCCTCCCGCCGCAGTGTCCACGAAGACTCTGCCGCCATGCCTTCCACCGCGCTGAGGGGAGTAGTAGGAGCCTTTTCTTTTCGCTCCGCGAGGAAAACCGAACAGCACCCCCCGAAGGAAATCATGGAGGGTACTCTTCCCGGATTCGTTCTCGCCGAGAAAGACCGAGAGCCCGGGCGGCAGGTCGCTCTTGTCGTAGTCGCGCAAGATACCGAACCCCTCGACGAACCAGCCCTTTACCCGCACGCTTCGGCCTCCTCTTCCAGCAACTCCAAGGCCAGACTACGAGCCTCCTCGAGCAGTCCCGGAAGTTCTGCTTCGGAGAGAGAGTCGGCGAAACGTGCGAGCCCGACCGGAGCCGCGGGGCTCAGATCCCGGGCGAGCTTTCCCCTCACCTCCGGGTCCCCGGCCATCTTTTCGGCCAGGACCAGCACGCCGGAACTGAAGTCGTCCCGGGCCCGGACCACTTCTAAGTCGACCTCGGGCCTCGAGCGATCGCGGAGACTCTCCCACCAGAAGAAAGGCCGCTCCCCTTCGAATTCGTCCCGCAGACCTCGAAGAAGATCGTCGACAGCGCACGGCGCGGCCAGATCGTGATGGAGAGCACCGCGGCCCCTGAGATCGACTCGCGCGAGAAGTGCCCGCCCTTGATTCTCTTCGCGCAAGACAGCGGCTCGAGCGATGAGCCATGATCGCAACGTGCCGACCTCGGCTCCTTCCCCGAAAGTAGACACATCCAGATCAAGGGCTACGAAACGGACCGCGTCCGTCGGGACGAACTCCACCCCTCGTACTCGCGAGTCCTCGACTTCCACGACCATGACGCCTTTGGCGCCCATCTCGGCCGCCTTCGCACTCCGCCCCTGGGTGTCGCCCGGGTAGACGACCCACGGCTCGCCCGCCCTCAGCACCTGTGCACGATGGATGTGACCCAGCGCCCAATAGTCGATGCCGGAGTCCACCAGATCGGCCAACGAACATGGGCTGTACGACGAATGCTCCGACTGATCGCCAACACTGCAGTGCAGCAGACCGATATTGAGCGCTTGGCCCCCGCTGGCGGCCACAGTCCGCGGAAAGCGCAGGGCTAGGTTCTCGTGGACCTCCCTTCGGCCATAGCTGAGGCCGAACACGGTGGCGATCACCTGCCCATCCCACTCAACAGGCGCGCCGCAGACCTCTTCCGAGCCAAAGATCGTCATTTCTGGCGGCCAATGGCGAACGGCGGACCAGCCCCCCAGGGGATCGTGGTTGCCGTGGACGACGAACGTCCGGATACCGTGCCGCGCGAGCCTTTCGACCCCGCGGAGGAACGCCAGTTGGGCCCGGACCCCGCGCTCCTCGCCATCGTAAAGGTCGCCCGCGAGGACGACGAACGAAGCCCTGCGTTCGAGAGCCAGATCGACGACGGAAGCAAACGCTCGGAGCGAAGCGTCGCGAAGGAGAGAAGCGGCTTCCTCCGACACCTGAGCAAGCCCGGAGAATGGGGTATCCAAGTGGAGATCGGCGGCGTGGATGAAGCAGAACCTCATATGTCCCCCATGGCGGTCGACCCGACCATACTACTATAGCGACCAGTCCGGACGGGTAGAGGGCGCAACCGCCTTGGGACGTCCGGCGCCCTGCCTCGTATGCATCCCCGGCCGACTTTCATGCATTTGTCGCAGGTTTTCGCTAGAATCCTTGGGAAAAGCACGAGGAGGTCGGGCGTGGCCGATTGGGACCGTATCGATTGGGACCGCAAGCTAGCTGGAGAAGGTCTGAGTTTCGACGACGTCCTTCTCATCCCGGCCGAGTCCGGAGTGCTCCCCAAAGAGGCGGACGTGCGCACGCGCCTCACCAGCAAGATCACCCTCAACATCCCCCTGCTTTCGGCTGCCATGGACACGGTGTCCGAAACCGCCCTGGCGATCGCACTGGCCCGCGAGGGGGGGCTCACTATCATCCACAAGAACCAGCCCGTCGACCGCCAAGCGGAGATGGTTCGCAAGGTGAAGCGAAGCGAGGCGGGGATGATCGTCGATCCCATCACCCTGCCCCCAACGGCTACCTACGGAGACGCCGAGGCCCTCATGAAGGAGTATCGGATCTCCGGAGTGCCTATCGTGCATCCCGACGGCACCTTGGCCGGCATCGTCACCAACCGGGACACCCGTTTCGAGACGGACTATTCCAAGCCCATCCGCTCGTTGATGACGTCCACGAACCTTGTCACCTGTCCCGTCGGCACCACTCTCGACCAGGCGATCGAACAGTTCAAGATCCATAAGATCGAGAAACTGCTGGTGGTAGACGAGGAGTTCAAGCTTCGGGGTCTGATGACGATCAAGGACATCACCAAGATGATCGAGTTCCCCAACTCGTGTAAAGACGCGCTTGGCAGGCTGCGGGTGGGGGCGGCAGTGGGCGTTTCCAAGGACACGGAAGCCCGCGTGGAGGCTCTGGTGGAGGCGCAGGCAGACATCATCTGTGTCGACACCGCGCACGGCCACTCCAAGGGGGTGCTCGACGTTGTGGCTTCGATCAGGGAGAAGTACCCCGACATACAGCTCATGGCGGGCAACGTGGCGACAGCCACCGGCACGAGGGCCCTTATCGAGCGAGGAGTCGACGTGGTGAAGGTCGGCATCGGGCCGGGCTCCATCTGCACCACGCGTGTCGTCACGGGGTGCGGCGTGCCCCAGATCACCGCCATCGCCGATTGCGCGGCCGAGGGCTACAAATACGGCATCCCGGTCATCGCCGATGGAGGCGTCCGATACTCAGGCGACCTGGTGAAAGCCATCGCCACCGGCGCCCACAGCGTCATGATCGGCTCGCTCTTCGCCGGGACGACAGAGAGCCCAGGCGAACGAGTCCTCTGGGAGGGCCGAAGCTACAAGGTGTACCGGGCGATGGGCTCCGTGGGAGCGATGAGCGAGGGGAGCGCAGACCGCTACTTCCAGGAAGACCAGAAGAAGCTGGTCCCCGAAGGGATCGAAGGGATGGTCCCGCACAAGGGTCCACTGTCGGATGTGGTGTTCCAGTTGGTCGGGGGACTGCGGGCCGGCATGGGGTACACCGGTGCTGCCACTATCAAGGAGCTGCACGAGAATGCCCGCTTCATGCAGGTCTCCGCGGCCGGATTGGCGGAAAGCCACCCCCACGACATCACGATCACCAAGGAAGCACCCAACTACGAGCGGCGGCTACCCTTCTCGTAAGAGTGCGGGCCCCAGGGCGCCGCGGAGGCTCGGCGGACGGTGCGGCTGGGCGGGGCCCGCGCGGTCTGCGAAGGTGGTGGCGCTAGTGTCCGTGGTACGCCAGGGTCTGGCTCACTACCTGTTCAACCTCGGCCAGTGCGCGTTCGTCCACGTCCATCGCGCCCAGGTCGGCCAAGGGACTTTCCAGCAGAACTCGCATCGTCGCCAAAGCACCCAAGCTGAGAGCGAAGCACGCCGTGGCCTCCCCTCCGGCGCACGACTCGCACACCACGCCGCCAAGACTGGGCGAAAAACCGAAAACCGAGCCGTCCCCGCCGCAGTACGCACAGCTACCAAGGTCAGGAGCGTACCCAAGAACCGCCAGCAGCTTGAGTCGAGTGGCAAGGACCACCTTGGATGCCTCCGCCGCGTCGGGCGCTTCAGCCAGTTTGGCGACTCCGCGGGCCAGCAGGTTGAACGCCGGGGCGTTCCGCTCCTCGCTGGGGAACAGGTGGCGCGCTGCACCCAAGAGCCGGGCTCCCTCCTCCAAGCGGAAGAGCTCATCACGCACCGCCTGGAACGTCCGCAGCGTCTCCACGCCCACGACCGTGTAGAGGCTCCGCCCGGAATAGAGGCTGATCTGGGCAAGGGTGAACGGTTCCAGCCTGCCGCCGACCTTGGACTTCGTGCGCCGGACGCCGCGCGCGATGGCGCTTAGGCGGCCACGTTCTCGCGTATAGAGCGTTACGATCCGATCGGCTTCTTTGTACCGCATCGAACCGATCACGAGAGCCTCGGTAGTAAAGAAGCGCGAGCTCAAAGAGAGATCCCGTCCAACCTCGATCGCTCAGCCCGGAGATGCCTGGCCGGTCACGGCGGATCCGGCCCGAAGGGCACTATTCCCTGTCAGTGGAGAACTGCTTGATGATGTCGGCCGCGAAGGAGGTGCCGATACGGGCCGCTCCCGCGTTGATCATGAGCTCGGCATCAGCTGCCGACCGGATGCCCCCCGACGCGTCCACCCCTACGCTTTCAGGCAGAAGATCCCGGAACAGCTCCACGTCCTTCGCGGTCGCACCTCCCGGCGCCATGCCGGTGGAAGTCTTTATGAAATCGGCCCCTGAGTCTTCCACGATCTTGCAGGCGAGGCGCTTGAGCTTCTCGTCCAGGTAGTAAGCTTCGACATCGGCCTTCACCAGCACCAGTCCGCGACCGGTATTGACGCTCGTCATCCGCACCGAGCGCACGATGCTCCGCAACTCGTCACGCACGTATCGGAAGTCTCCCGAGAGCATGGCAGGGATGTTCATGACCACGTCCAGCTCGTCGGCTCCGAGCGCCACGGCCTGTTCCGCCGCGGTGATCTTGGTGCGCTGCGCGTCCGCGCCGTGCGGGAAAGACACGACGGTGCCGACCTTGACGTCGTACCCGAGCAACAGTTGTCGGACCAGCGGCACAGAGTACGGCAAGACGCAGACCGAAGCGAAATGATAGGTGATCGCGTCACGACAAAGCAACTCGACGGCAGAGTTGGTGCTCGCTGCCTCGAGCAATGTGCTATCGATAGTCTTGGCGAGTTCCTCTACTCTCACGGCTGCATCCTTATCCTTTCGCGCCGCGTGATGACCACCCCGATGACCCTGGTCACACGCGCCGCTTGTCTTCATCGGGCTGCAAGCTCGGTGGACCTTCAATCATACACTGCCTGTAAAGCCCGTCTGACTAAAGCGCCAACGCAAGATATGCCGGTCCTCCCCCATCCCGTAGAAGTGGGGGACGAAATCCTGATCCACGAATCCCGCGCTCGCGTAGAGCTCATACGCTCGCGCGTTGGTGGGCGAGACGGTGAGTACGAGGCCCTCGGCTCCCAGCGCGCGAGATTCTTCGGCCACCTGCAAGAGCAGCTTCCGGCCCAAGCCTCGTCCCTGCCATTGCGGCCTCACATAGAAGCCCACGACGTAGAAGAAGGCAGGCTCATCGATAGTCCGAAGCAACTGGCAGCTGCCGATCATCTCGTCCTCGAGCCATGCCAGCAGCACGGCACCGGCCTGCGCCACAACCGCCAGGTCGTAGGTGCGCAGTCCGGTCGCTCCGAAAACCTCGGCGTCGTAGGCCTCCAGCCGCACCAATTCATCCTGCGTTGGCCTGCGCAACCGGGTGATGGTGAGATC
>JADGPI010000022.1 GCA_017882525.1 Thermoleophilia bacterium | reverse complement strand
TCCGACGCCGTCGGAGGCTCCAGCTCACCCCCGGCCATCACCGCGCATTTACCGCATCGGCCCTCGCCGCCGCAGGGAGCGTCCACCCAGACACCCGCCAGCGCCGCCGCATCCATGAGAGTCGCACCGGCGGCCACGCTGGCCGAGCGATCGGGAGGGAAAGAGACCTCGAAGGTTTTGGGTGAGAAAGTAGAGTTGGCGCTCAACGCCTGTGCCCCAGGCGGAGTGCGAAGGGGTCATCGGAAGATGCGCCGCGTCCCGGGCGGGACTGGTAGTCACAGCAAGAGACTCTGAACGAAGGCATCTGGTAAGCCACGGCTGCACTCCGGGATCAGCGGTTACGCTCGGGTTGATGGCGGGGGTTCTCCCGGACCACTTTCATGGCCCTCCTGACCGCCACGATGGTATCGGCCAGGAACTGTGCCTCCAGTTCGTCGGAGCGCGCGAAGGCGTAGCCCTTGGGGGTAACCACGTACTTAGGCTTAAGTTCGTTGAGGGCGAGCGCCATCACATCCAGGCGGCAACGCCTGCACTTGCAGAAGTCCACATCGTCCGTGAGGGCCTCGTCGACGTACGAGGCCACCCCGTCTTCCACGAAATTCTTTATGTCCAAATCGTATCTCCAACTCCCGCTCTGGCGACCACCGCCGGTCACCGTGTCACGATCCATCAACGGTGAATTTATCACAGGTGAGCAGGCGGATGCACTCGAGGGATCGCATCCCCGGCCACAGCCGAGGTCTCATTGCAGCGGTTATTGGCCGGTGCTATAATCCCTATACTTTTGTCCAGTTCTCAAGCGGAAAAAGCCGGATCACAGTTCAATTGGAGGGAACTTTGCGCAAGTACGAGACCATGTTGATCATAAGGCCGGGGCTCGAGGACGAGCAGATCAAGGCGCTGCTCGACGACGTGTCGGCGCTCATTTCCCGCGAGGGGGGCAGCGTGACCAACGTAGACGTCTGGGGCCTGAGGAGGCTCGAGTACCCGATCAAGCACGAAGAAAGTGGTCTCTACGCTGTGGTAAACTTCGATGCGGGTACGACAGTCGTAAAGGAGCTCGAGCGGGTGATGGGGATAAAGGACGAGGTCTTGCGCGCGAAGACCGTCGTGAGGGAGAAGTCCTGATGGCGAGCCTCAACAGGGTGGTGCTGGTGGGCAACCTGACCAGGGACCCGGAGATGCGCTTCACCCCGGCGGGCAAGCCGGTGGCGCGTTTCGGCTTCGCGGTGAACCGGAGCCCGTACACCAACGAGCAGGGCGAGAAGATCGAGGGCGTCGACTTCTTCAACGTCGTCGTGTTCGGGCGCCAGGCTGAGACGAGCCACCAGTACCTCAAAAAGGGGCGGGGCGTGGCGATAGACGGCAAGCTCCAGTCGAGGAGCTGGCAGACGGAGGACGGCCAGAAGAGGTCGTCCGTTGACGTCGTCGCGCAGAACGTCCAGTTCCTGCCGCGGCCCGGCGAGGCGCCGTCGAGCGAAGGCGCGGCCGAGTCCATCATCGACTACGCCGATTTCGACGTACCACCCATCGAGGGCCAGGACGAGGCCCCGTGGTAAACACCGAAAGGAAGTGTTCAGGCCATAGCCGACAAGAGGTCATCTGACAAGAAGTCATCTGACAGAAAGTCTTCCGCCGAAAAGAAGGGCGCGGGATACCAGCGAAGGCAAAAGCGCAAGTTCTGCTACTTCTGCAAGGAGAAGATAGAATACATTGATTACAAGGACATCGGGACTTTGCGACGGTTCCTTTCCGAGCGGGGCAAGATAAGGCCACGCAGGGTCACCGGTAACTGCGGGCAGCACCAGGCGGCGTTGAGCAAGGCCATCAAGAACGCCCGTGAAGTCGCGCTCCTCCCGTACCCTCGAAAATAGCGGCGTCCGCGCTGCCCGATCCAATTCCCGGACGGTGATGAATTGAAGGTTCTACTTAACCAGGATATAGACCGCCTAGGGCGGATGGGCGAGGTCATAGAGGTGGCCGGCGGCTACGCGCGCAACTACCTGATCCCGCGCGGCATGGCCGTCGCGGTCACCCGTGGCGGGGTCAAACAGATCCACGAGCGCCAGAGGGTCCTTGAGGTCAAGTCCGTCAGGATGAAGGAGCAGCTCCAGTCGGTCGCGGACAGGATACAAACGCAGAAGATCGTCATTACCACGCGTTGCAGCCAGACCGGCAAGCTTTTCGGGTCGATCACGAGCAGGCAACTGGCGCACGAGATAGGGGCCGCGGCCGGCGAAGAGATCGACAGGCACAAACTGGTGATGGACGAGCGGATAAGGACGGTAGGCACCTACCACGCGCTTCTCAAGCTCCACCCGGACGTCGAGATAGACATCGAGTTCGAGGTGGCGGGGGAGGGGTTTGTAGCGGAGGAGCCGCCCGATGCCGAGGGCGAGGCGGTGCCGGGCGAGGAGACCGTGGTCGCGGGGGGCGCCGAGACTGCTGCTGAGCCGATCGAGGAGCAGCCCTCCAGCCCCGAAGAGGCCGAGGAGGAGGCCGAGGAGGAGAGCGAGAGCCAGGCAAGCGCCAACCGGGAGTAGCATGATGGCGGATGATGCTTCCGCCGGGTTCGATCGCGTACCACCCCACAACCTCGATGCCGAAGAATCGGTGCTCGGTTCGATGATACTGTCCCACCCCGCGGTCGCGGTCGCCCAGGAGTTGCTCTCCCCGACAGATTTCTACAAGGATTCCCACCGCAGGATATTCGAGGTGCTGGTAGACCTCTTCGCGAGCGGTGGCACGACCGACCCGGTCGTGCTGGCGGAGGAGCTCAAGAGCCGCGGGCTGCTCGAGGCCGTGGGCGACAAGGCTTACATACACACGCTCGTCGACACCGTGCCCAACCCCTACAACATCAAGCACTACGCGCAGATAGTGCGCGACATGTCCATCCGCAGGAACCTCATCGACGCCGGCTACAGTATCGCCGGCATAGCGAGCAGCCTCTCGGACGACGTAG
>JADGPI010000163.1 GCA_017882525.1 Thermoleophilia bacterium | reverse complement strand
GCGGTCTGGTCGGATACCTGACCTAGGAGACCCGGAACCGACGCCCGATGTTTGGGACGGATGCATCTCCGCCGCGAAGAGGAGTCGCTTAGCGCTGCTCCTCATCAGGCGCGATGCCTTGGGGGTCAGCCTGCGGTGGCGGCGCAGGTTGGGCGGCAAAGCGATCGGTGACCTCCTACATCGCTCCTCCCCGCCGGTCGAGAAGCTGCTGCCAGGGCGAGCGCCAGTCTCTGCGACGACCCAGATCATTGTCTCTCTACCCCTTGACATCTATGAAAACGTCCTGGTCCGGCTCATTGCGAATTCTGAAGTCGCTGATGAGCGATCTCGTAGACCGTAAATGCGTTTGAGTCGGGCGGGTGATGTCGGACGCCGAAGGCGGCGTAAGCAAGGAGCAATTTGCCCGCTCTTCGCTCGATGCGGAAGACCATGCCGAACTTGCCGTCAGGATGGGGAAGGCGAATCTTCACGCAATTCGCGAGGGCCGTTCCTTCCGGTCCCTCCTCGTCGCAGGCAAGAAGATATTCGATCGGAACCCCGCCCTGCTCGTATTCCTGTCGGGCTGCAATAGCAGCCGTACGCCAGGCGTTACTAGCTCGGTTCAAGTCCTCGGCGAAAGCGGCGGCGTCAAACAACGCGGGCGCGCGACCCTGCCGCTTGTCGGTCATTGGCTACCCCTCGCCGTCAGGGGGCTGCACTGACCCGTGCTCAGCCTCAAACTCGGCCAGGGTTGCCGGTTCCGTGCCAAGGCGCTTGCGGATCGCCCCGAACGACGTGTCCGGCACCAGAGTGAGCGAGCCGTCTGGGCGCTCCTCGGTGACGACGTACTCGCCAGCCCGATCACCGCTGAGCTTGACGTGAGCGTGCGACTCCATGGGGGAAATAATGGCATACAGGCCTAATATATGAGCGGGTTGTATTGACCTTGCAGCCATTACTTCCTGCCCATCGATTCCTGGCCCCAGCGACCTGATTTCAGGTGCGCTGCGCGCCAGTTGCGCGCCAGTCAGCCACCAAATTAGCCGGAAACAACCGGACATAACCGGAGTGGATTCCGCATTCCCATGCGAAATCTCGCTTCACGAGCGGCGAATTGCACTTCTCTCCTCCCTGTAGTGACCGCAGAAGCGCCCCGCCTCCCCGGCGCTTCTGTTGTGAGCCTTCGAGCTTGTCGAGACCTGCCGGCGCACCGCCCCCCGACTCCTGATGCAATCCCAGCGTCGAGGATTTCCCGCCCCCCGGCCGGCCCCGGAACACCCAGCGCGTTCAGATCTTGCGGCGACGCATGAACTGCTTGAGCCTGAACCACCACCAGCTGATCGTGTCGCTCAGATCCAGCCAGCGTTCATACAGCCATTCCCTCTCGGGCTCTTCGGAGAGATCGACCCCCAGGATCGCCATCAACTCGTCTTCAAGTCTGTAGGTCCACTCCGTCTGGCCAAAGACTTCGCTGAAGCGGATCATGCATCCCCACCACGTAGCCTCCAGGTTCGTCACGGGCGCCATCCCGGTCGCATCGTGGGCGAGGTACGCCTGCTGAGTAAAGAGCCAAGACGCGTGCCAGGAGACGATGAGCATCGGGTCCGGCGATTTTTCGGCCGCGCCCTTGACCGTGGGCGTAAACGGCAGGCCCACGGTTGTGTGGTGGATGCACTGGTTCAGCCACTTGTACGTGACCTTGTCAGACATCCGGAGGAGGGCTTTCTCACCCCCTGCGAAGCGCGGGTGGAACATTTTCTTTTCAGCCGCCGCGTCCTCAAGCGTGTTGACGAGTTTCCGAATCCCGACCGGTTGGCCTTTTCCGCGGCCCTGCCTTCCCGGGTCCCACCAGTCCCGTTGAGCCTCTTTTCCGAACTCATCACGGAGAGCGTTCTCTCGACTCTTCACGTCATCGGCAACCGTGAGGGGCGGACCCATCGCGGCCCCGCCGGTGGTGTCCCGGATGCGCTCCTTGTGCAGGGCGATCGCCTCGCGCTGCCGCATGAATCGGTCAACGAGCCAGTCGTGGTCGCCCTGGTTGTAAAGGAGCCAGTGGCCGACGATCATGTCCTCGAACAAAGTCCGGCACAGCATCGCCGCTTGTACCGCGAGACCGGCCCGCAGGAGCTTGCATATGCCGTCGAACGTCCGGCCTGATCGGGCGACCGTTGCGAACACGAGCGCGCCGAAGTCGTCCTCCCAGGTGTAGACGGCATTCTTCGTGAAGACGAGAAGCTCCTCCATCGATTCGATCAGCTGCTCGCGGGTTACGCCACCTCCAATCTCTTCGACGAGGTAGGCGCTCGCTTCGCTCTCGTCCCTTTCCACGAACCCATCCATAGTGATCCACAGATCCTGAGCGTGCTCACGGACGCCACAGGTGAACGATGTTTTTGCGCTGGTGCCAAAACGGTTGCCCTGCTCGTTGGCCTCGCTGAGGCAGGGGCGATCCGCGACGAGAAAGCGCGCGAAGGCCTTTCTCTGGAGCAATGTGCGCCAGTGGTGCGCCAGTCAGCCACCGAAACAGCCGGTTTCAACCGGACTCGATTTGGCTCTGCGGGCCGTTTGCCGCTCTAGCAAGCGGTGCGTTATCAGCTTGAGGGCCTTGTGGGTGGAAACACCCGTGATGGTTCGACTCCATTCGGCCGCATCGGAAAACCCCCGCTCAGCGGGGGTTTTTCTGTCTTTAGGGCCGTTTTGCACAGCAGTCCTCGACCCCCGTGGTGCGCCAGTCGGTGCGTCAGACTGAGGGTCTTCGGATCGAAGGGCTCGGCTGGCGCCCGCCCAAAGGCCTGGGCATCACTCCCGGCGACACACGAGACTCCAAGAACTCGCGAAGGACTCCGAGGATCGGCACGGTTCGGGTGCCGGCCTTCGACTTCGGCGAGATAGGTCCCTCGTGTTGATCCCACGAGCGCTGCACGCTGATCT
>JADGPI010000162.1 GCA_017882525.1 Thermoleophilia bacterium | reverse complement strand
CCGATCAAATCGTGAGTGGGAGGGTTATTCTCGCTCGCCATGCCGGGACAGTTCTCCCGGAAGAAAGAATCCCATGCGTCAAAACAGAAATTGGGGTGATTCACCACTCCGTCAGGAAACTCGGGCCCAACCACATACCACGTGAGCTTCACGATATTCTCCAGCGACGAGCCCATCTCTTCGAGCCGGGACTTGATCTTCTCAAGCGCCATTCTCGTCTGGGCTGCCGCTCCCTCCACCACCCTACCGCCGCGGCTGAAGTCTTCATCCGGGACCAGGCCCTCGGTGCCTGCTACGAAGACAAAGCCGCGAGCGTTCGTCACCACGGTCCCCTTGCCCCAGATCATCAAGGTGTCCCCGTGGAACAGTTTGTAAGTTTTCTTCTCCATGAAGGCCCCTTCCTAAATCCATCTCCGACCTTATGTTCACCGCGAGCAAATGCCTAGCACCTACGACGCCCCGGCACTACCGTTCGGATCCGCACGCGAGTCTTCGCGGTTTTGCCGAGGGACCGGCACAGGGGACTGAGCTAAGCGCTCCACCCATTCCCCATATTCCCGACGACGCGAGTCGTCGATGGTGAGGCTTCCTGAGTAGACCGCTTCGATCCCCAGCCAAAGGTACAACACGGTCAGAAGCACATCGCGCTTCGAGTACTTGTTGTCCCAGGAAAGGCGCCCCACGGTCGCTTCGAGTATCCCCATAAAGGCGTGCGCGACGAGCTCGTCGGACGGAAACGGCGCGGGGCGGTCCGTCCGGTGAAGGGCGACGAGATCGGGGAGCACCGTGTGGACCAGCCGCTCATAGCTCTTACGGAGCACCTCGACGCTGTCCACGTCTTCTTGCATCGCTTCCGCCCGCGCGAGGCGCAGCAGATCCGGACTGATCTCGCGGAGTCCGAGGTAGCCGAAAGCGCGCAGCGAGGCACGCTTGGCCGCGTCCGCCTCGAAAACCGTGCGCGGTTCAGTCAAGGCTATCGCCCATTCCGAAAAGACCTCGAGGCATTCCAAGAAGAGCTTGAGCTTTGTTGGGAACTGGCCATAGAAGAGCTGGGGCGTGATGCCGAGTTTGCGGATGATGTCGGCGACACGCGTCCTTTTGTAACCATTCGCGGCGAAGGCGCGCGCGGCAGTCTCCAGTATCGACCGACGAATGACCTCCGACTGTTTGCTCAGATCGACCTCTTCCGGTCTCACTGAACTGACGGCCGTTTGCAGTCTGGACTTGATGGCATCGAGGGGCAAGCCGTCCGCCTGCAGTCGACGAATCTCGCGTAGCAAGTCGAGATGCGAATCGGTATATAGACTTCTGTTCGTCGCGGTCCTCGTTGGGCCCGGCAGCAGGCCCTCGCGCAGGTAGTAGTGGATCGTGCTGCGGGCCACCCCCGCGGCGCTTTCAAGTTCCGACATGGCCATAAGCCGGACAGGAGCCCTATCCGATTGGTCTCCGACCCCGGCCATCACTATGAGGCTGTCACTTCGCGAAAGACGGCAACCACAGCTCCAGCAAAGTCAGAGCTGCCAAGATTAGTGCCCATCAAGTCGACTGGCGTCCGGCTGGAGACGGATCACCTGTTTATGAAGACGATCCCAAGATCGCCGTCTACCCTGAGCTTGTCGCCGGTCTTGATCTTCCTGGTCGCCTGCTGACACCCGGTAACGGCCGGGATGCCATACTCTCTCGCCACGATAACGGCGTGAGACAGTGCTCCGCCGCCATCCGTGACGATGCCCTTGATGATCTCGAAGGCCGGAGTCCACTGCGAACTGGTGCCCGGGGCCACCAGGATCTCGCCCGGTTGAAGCGTGCCCAGCTCGTTTTCGGTCATGATGACCCGAGCCACACCTTCGACCATGCCGGGAGCTGACCCCCCGCCGTACAGGTCTGCTTTCAGCTCTTCCCGCACATTGGGGAGGGCAAAGGCAGCGATCATGACGGGGTCCTTCTTAGCCATCAGACCCATGACGGCAGGGTCGCCAACAAGCATCTGCGGGACAAGGGCGAGGTATCCCTCCCATTCCGCTTTGCGGGCAGCCACACGTTCCTGAAGCTTCACGCGGCCCATGGGTATCAAAGCCCGGTAGATGTCCTCGAAGATCAGGAAGTAGATATCCTCGGGGTCGTCGATAACGCTGGCCTCGGCGAACCGACGCCCGATCTCCCTGGTAATCCAGCGGCCGAGTGCGGCTGCATAAAGGTCACAGTAATAGTTGTGATCCTCACTCCAGTAGCCGGCCACCTGGGCGGCTTTCATCAAGGCCTCGAACCAGTCCCTCTGATCGACTGAGACTTGCGCGAGGAGGCCCTTCTCAGCCTCTACCCGCTCTTTCTCGGCCAGTTCGCGTTTGGCGTTGATGCTCGAGGTCCCCTTGGTGGCCACGGCCATCTTGATGGCAGGCAGACCTAAGCTGGGTTTCTCTAGCCACGTGGGAGTGGACCAATCGAGCATGCGGTCGCACCGCCAGCCGAAGACTTTGAGAAACTCCGTATATTCATGCAGCCATTGCTTGCCGGCTTCGCTCGACTGCAGTTCTTGCAGCAGGGCCTCGCCATCGTCGACGCCCGAAAACGTGCTTTCCAGCCCTAGTTCGAGCGCCCGCGCGCCCAGCTTCCAGATCTCTCTGTTGAAGTTCATCGTCATGCT